>DASXEF010000331.1:0-1658 GCA_036490255.1 Kofleriaceae bacterium | reverse complement strand
CTCCGCGGCGACCGAGTACTCAGCGGCGACCGAGTACGAGTACGAGTACGAGTACGAGTACGATTTAGTGGACGTGAGCGAGGAACTGCTCGGCCTCGAGCGCGGCCATGCAGCCGGTGCCCGCGGCCGTGATCGCCTGGCGATACTTCTTGTCCTGACAATCGCCGGCCGCGAATACGCCCGGCACGCTCGTCGTCGTCGTGCCCGGCACGGTCACGATGTAGCCCTGGTCGTCGCACTTGAGCTGGCCGCCGAGGAACCCCGTGTTCGGCACGTGGCCGATCGCGAAGAACAAGCCGGCGGCCGGCATCGTGATCTCTTTGTGCGACTTGAGATCTTCGACGCGCACCTGTTCGACGCCGTTGCCGCCTTCGACGGCGAGGACCTTGTGCGAGAGCAACAGCTCGATCTTGGCGTTGTGCTTCGCGCGCTCTTGCATGATCGCCGATGCACGCAGCTCGTCGCGGCGATGGACGATGAACACGCGCGAGGCGAACTTCGTCAAGAAGTGCGCTTCTTCCATCGCCGAATCACCGCCGCCGACGACGAATAGCGGCCGATTGCGAAACATCGGCAACGCGCCGTCGCACACCGCGCACGCGGAGACGCCCTTTTGCCAGAGCTCGCCGTCGCGGGTGCCGTCGATGTCGTCGCGCTTCGCGGTCGCGCCGGTCGCGATGATCAGGGCCTGCGCTTCGCCCTGCTGCTCGTCGGTCCAGTACTTGAACGGCCGTTTCGACAGATCGACTTTCGTGATCGTCTCGGTGACGATGCGCGTGCCGAACCGCTCTGACTGCGCGCGGAAGCGATCGGTCAGCTCGGGGCCCAAGATGCCATCGGGAAAGCCAGGGAAATTCTCGACGTCGGTCGTGGTCGTGAGCTGGCCGCCGGCCGCGATGCCGCCGGCCATGAAGCCCTCGAAAACGACCGGGGTCAGATTCGCACGGGCCGCGTAAATCGCTGCGGTGTGGGCGGCCGGGCCGCTTCCGATGATGACGACGTGCTCGGCCATGGCCGCTGTCTATCACTATTCCGGTGCGAAAAAACGGCGACGGCGATGGTCTCGACCGCCGATGTTGAGATCTAATGTTCCGGCATGGAGCTCGATAGTCTCGCCCAGCTCGACCGCTGCCATCGCCGTCACGACGAGGTGATGGAGCAGCTGCTCGCCGCGGCGCGACGGCTGGCGGCCGGTCGGCCCGGTGATCACGACGTCGCCGCAGTCCACGATGCCGTCGCGTACTTCGAGCGCGCGGTGCGCCGCCACTTCCTCGACGAAGAGGGCTCGGTGTTCCCGCGGCTGTCGACGCGTCGCCCCGAGCTCGCCGACGCGCTCGCGCAGCTCTCCGCCGAGCATCCGCCGCAGGTCGGGTTGCAAAACGCGATCGCGGAAGCCGCGCGCGACCTCGACGACGACAGCCGCCCCGGCTCCGGCAAGCAATTACTCGAGCTCGCCGAGCGCCTCGCCGAGCTCCACCGCACGCACATCGCGCGCGAGGACGCGCTGTTTGCGGGAGTCGCGAAAGACGCGCTCACGACCGAAGACGACCACGAGATTTCGGCCGAGATGGAGACGCGTCGCGATCGCGACGGCGGTGGTCGCGGCGGCGGCGGCGGCGGCGGTGGCGGTGGCGGCGGTCGTCGTCGCGAGCCCGGAC
>DASXEF010000066.1:0-4451 GCA_036490255.1 Kofleriaceae bacterium | reverse complement strand
CCGCTTCCGCCTCCGCTCGCCGCTTCCGCTTCCGCCCGCCGCTTCCGCTCGCCGTCTCCGCCTCCACTCGCTTCCGCCTCCGCTCGCCGTCTCCGCCTCCGCCTCCGCTCGCCGCTTCCGCCGCCGCTCGACGCCACCGCTCGCCGTCTCCGCCTCCGCTCGCCGCTTCCGCCTCCGCCCGCCGCTTCCGCTCGCCGTCTCCGTCTCCGCTCGCCGCCTCCGCCTGCCGTCGCCGCCTCCGCTCGCCGCTTCCGCCTCCGCCCGCCGCTTCCGCCTCCGCTACCGCTCGCCGCTGCCGCTGCCGCTCGCCATCTCCGCTCGCCGCCTCCGCTCGCCGCCTCCGCTCGCCGCCTCCGCTCGTCTCCGCCATGATGGTTGTCCTTCGCCTCGCGTGCGCTTGCGCCAGGACGCGCCGCGCGCACGACCGCTCCGCAGAACGCGAACTCCCGCTTCTCAGCGCGCGGCACTGGTCCTGGCGCGCGCCCGCGTTGGGCGAAAGGACAACACATCATGGCTCTCGACGCATACACCGTCTCGATCTCGCTTCTTCGCGCACTCGCGCCGCTGCTCAAACGCCTCGCCGCCGTCGATCCGAAGCTCGAGGATCAGGCCCGCCGCGCCGCAATGAGCGTCTCGCTCAACATCGCCGAGGCGAGCGAGCGCAAAGGCAAAGACCAGCGCAATCGCTTTCGCATCAGCCTCGCGAGCGCCGCAGAAGTCGCCGCCGCGCTCGATATCGCCGCCGCGCTCGGTTACATCGCCGATGGCGATGCCAGCGACGCGCTCGCACTGGTCGATCGCGTCCGCGCGATGACCTATCGACTGGCGCGCTAGCGCAGCACCGCACCCGCTCGACGGCGGATCGAGCTCGCGTTGGCAACGCGCGTCGGGGTGGGTTCGAGCGAGATGCTCGCGCTGCGATCCATCAAGCGTCGGCCGGTCGTGGAGATGGCACCGACGACGACGACGACGACGGCGACCAGGAGACGACGCGAACTTATTCGCCGCGGAACTTGCCCGGCCGGCGCTCGACGAACGCGCGCAAGCCTTCCTGCACGTCGTTCGATTTCATGATCGGCACGAGATCCGGCATCAGCTTGGCTTCGGCCGCGCGCTCGGCGCCGGGGATCGCGGCGCGCGACGATGCGAGCGTCGCGTAGACGCCGAGTGGCGCTTGCTGCGCGATCACATCGGCCAGCGCGGCCGCGCGCTCGAGCTGGTGGCCGTGCTCGACGATCTCTTGCACGAGCCCGATGCGATGCGCTTCACCGGCATCGAACTCGTCGCCGGTGAGCAGCCAGCGCATCGCGTTGCCCCAGCCGACCTCGCGCGGGAAGCGCAGCGTCGCGCCGCCGACCGGATAGATGCCGCGCTTGACTTCGATCTGACCGAAGCGCGCGGTCGACGCGGCGATTCGGAGATCGGTCGCGAGCATCAGCTCGATGCCGATCGTCAAGCACGTGCCCTGCACGGCCGCGATCACCGGCTTGGTCACGCGCGGGCCGGTCATGCCGAGCGGATCGATGCCGCCGTTCCCGGAACCTGTGACCCGCCAGGCGCCGGAGCCGAATACCGAGCCCCATTGCGGCAGATCGAGTCCGCCCGTGAAGTGATCGCCGTGCGCGAACAGCACGCCGGCGCGCAGCTCTGGATCGCGCTCGAGCTCGCCGTACGCGGCGCACAGCGCATCCCACATCGCGAGATCGAATGCGTTGCGCTTGGCGACACGATCGAGCCCGATCAACAACACGTGGCCGCGACGCTCGCGGCTAACCGTTCCTTGCGTCATTTGCTAGAAACGATACGCGAGCCGGAAGAATCCTGTGAAGCCATTGATCGGCGCATCGTTGCCGGCCGGCATCGTGGTCGTGATCGACGTGCGCTGCAGATACGCACTGCCGATCAGGAACACGTCGCGCGTCAGCCGGTAGTACAGCGTGCCGCCGAGCGAGTACACGCCGTTGCTCGACGCGCCGTAGCAGCTCGCGACGGTCGTGCAGTTGATGCCGACCGCGCTGTCGTTGGTGTCGGTCGCCGACGAGTAGCTGAGATCGGCCTCCCACTCGCCCTTGCCGCTCGCGAGCTCGTGGCTGGCGAACACGCGCGCCGAGTAGGTCTTGACCCGATCGTACGGCGTGTTGCCGATCGGAAACTGATCTTCGGCGTCGACGCCGAGCCGCAGATCCTTGACCGAGTAGCGATCGATGATCGACGCGTAGATCTCGACGCTCGATGCGGATTCGATCGGTACGCCGGTCGGGCTCCCCGACGCGGGCGCCGACGACAGATCGAGCGTGAAGTCGGGCCGTTCTTTGTACGAGGCCGCCGCCGTGAGCTGGAACCGCTCGTTGTTGCCGAGCGCGGCCGAGATGCTGCCGCGCGCTTCGTTCGTCGCGATGTGCGCGATGTAGATCTCGTTGAGCGCGATGCCGGTCGTCGGCAATGTCGCGCCCGTGCCGGTGAGACCGGGGTTCGTGAAGAACTGCGCGGCCTGGATATCGATCGTGTCGGTATCGACGCGGTTGAAGCTCGCGGTCAGTCGCAATCGCTGCGTCGGCTTGTAGTTGAGGCCCGCCGACAGGTTCGTGATGCCCGAGTCGTGCGCGACGTCGAGCAACGCGAAGTGATAGAAGTCGAGCTGCGGGTTGATGCGCCAGTAGCCGGTCGACGTCGCGAACAAGCGCGTGTCGCCGGTCACCGAGAGCGGCACGAGCGCGACGCCGCCGAACGAGCCGTACGCTTGCTGCGTGCGATACGCGGCGCCGAAGCCGCCGGCGCCGGTGAAGCGACCGTCGTTCTGGCCGCTCGTCGGATCGATGACTTCGGTGTAGTCGGTGCTCAGCGAGCGCGAGCCGCGTAGCGGATACAGGCCGGCGAAGCCCAAGTACGTCAGCTTCGTCGAGCTCGCGTAGTCGACGCGAAGGCCGTCGATCTTCACCGCGCCGAGGTCGGGAATGTATTGCCGGCCGAAGATCACGTCGGTCTGATCGCCGTTGCGGATCAGCCAGAGCTCGCGCAGGTCGTATTCGTTCTGGCCGGTGAGGCCCGACTGCACGAGGTTCGGCTGCGTCGTGTCGGTGGTCTCCGGCGGCGTGTTCGGGCTGACCACGTCGTTGCCTGGCGTGTTGACGAACCGCGCGCGAAAATCGACGCGGCCGTCCCAGCGACCGCCGCCGATGTGGCGGAAATCGGTCTGCAGCCGCAGATCGGTCCAGTACACCGGCGGCGCGGTCGTGTCGTTGCCGATCATCTGGCCGTTCGCGGTGCCGTAGTTGCCGCCGCTCTCGGAGTACAAGAACGCCGACAGCGTCAGGCTGCCTTGGACCAGCGTCGAGTTCTTCGTCGAGTCGGTATCGACCTTGTCGACGAAGAACCGATCTTTCTCTTCGGCCGTCGTCTTCTTGTTCGTGGCCATGTCGTGGCCGGTGAGATCTTGCTTGTGCATCTCCTCGGTCGGCTGGGTCGTCGACGACTCCGACGCCGCCGAGCCGGTCTTCGGCTTCGTCTTGGCATCGTCGTCGTCGTCGTCGTCATCGTCGTCGCCCGCGTCCTTACCTTTGTCCTGGGTCGCGGATGCGCCCTTCGCGTCGGCGTTCGCCTTCGAGAACTTGCGGCCGCTGCCGGCGTCGTCGTCATCGTCATCGTCGTCGTCGTCGCCCGAGCCCTTTTTCGCGGCGCTGGCTTTTTTCGGCGGGTTCGCGAACGCCGGCGCGGCGATCACGAGCGCGAGCCCGACGGCGATCGCACGTTTCATCTGCACACCGACTCGCGGCCGACAACGCCGGTGTAGACGAACTTCGTCCCCGCACCGTTGAGCGACCAGAAGTTCGGGTTGTGACAGCTGCCGCACTGCGCCTGCGTGCCGTGGCCGATCGTATCGGCGCCCGAGGCCGCGACCTTGACGGCTTCGTCCCGGTGACACGACACGCACTCGGCCGACAGCGCCTGGTAGTTGCCGCTCTTGTGGCACGAGATGCACGAGAACGTCCGGTGGATGCCGGTGAGGTTGCATCCGACGCGCGAGTGATCGAACCGCGCGGGCGCGAACGACCATTGCGTGTGGCACTCGCCGCATCTCGGCGACAGCCCGTTGTTGTGGATGTCGTCCTGGCGATGGCAGTTGATGCACAAGTTGCCGCTGCCGGCGAGCGGCCGGTTGTCCTTGTGGCAGCGCTCGCACGCGATGTTGTCGTGCATGCCCTTGAGCGAGAAGTCGCCGACGTCGTGCAGCGGCTTGATGTCGCTGAACGAGCGCGTCGAGTGGCACTGCTCGCACGCGGTGCCGTACTGGCCTCTGTGAACTTTCGGCTCGGGGTGGCAGCCGAAGCAGTTCGTCGGCCGCGGCTTGAACGTGATCGACGGATGGCAGTCGTTGCAGCGCACCTCGAGGTGCTTGCCGTCGAGGTGGAACGCCGACTGCTTGTTGTGGTTGAAGATGTTGTCGCCGGTCT
>DASXEF010000057.1:0-6134 GCA_036490255.1 Kofleriaceae bacterium | reverse complement strand
TGCCGGTCTCGCCTTCGACGAGCAGCGTCGCGTCGGATGCTGCAACGCGCTCGAGCACGGCGAACACTTCGCGCATCGCCAGGCTCTCACCGACGAGGTCGCCGAAACGGCGCGCTTGGCTCGGCGGTAGATCGAGCGGTTGCGCCTCGGGCTCGATGCGCAACGACGTCTGGCCGACCCGCAACGTCGATCCGGCGGCGACCGCGACCATGCTGACGCGCGAGCCCTCGTACCACGTGCCGTTCGTCGAGCTGAGATCGCGCACGACGAAGCGCGTGCCGTCGGCGTGGACGCTCGCGTGCAACGCGGACACGCGATCGTCGGCGAGCACGACGTCGCAGCCGGCGTCGGTGCCGACCCGAAGCTCGGCATCGCCGATCGGCCACGCGCGCCCGCGGTCGCGATCGCGGCCGTCGATCACGACGAGCCGGCACGCGACGCGGCCCGTGCCGCCGTCGAGCGCATCGCCGTAGACCGTCGCTTTACGAGTCACTCACTTGATACGCGCGAGCGCGCTCAGTGCTTCTCGGGGACGTACTCGGCCGGCGCAGCGCCGCCATCGCCGAACAGGAACGCTTCGCACTGCTCCTTGAGCACTTCGTGCGCCTTCTTGGTCGTGAGGTCGAGCCGATACTCGTTGACCAGCCGTTTGGAGTGCTCGATCCACTCCTGCCAGGCCTTGGCCGAAATCTGGTCGTAGATGCGTTGGCCCAGCGCGTCGTTGAACGGCTTGTACGGCAGAGCCGGCAACGTCTCGTGAAGCTTGGCGCAGGTGACCGTCCTCGGCGTGCTCATTCCGCCGCATTCGACCACAGCGGTGCCCGTCGGGCAACCCAACGCCACGCGTGGATATTCCGTGCGCACCGGGCGATTTCGGACAACCCCGTCCGTCGCGATCCGGGTCAAGACGTCGACCGAGGCTATGCTATTGAACTAGGAACCAAGGGCAGTCATGGACCTTTCGATCTACGAGTTGATGAGCCACGGCGGCGCCGCGATGTGGGTCGTGGTGGCGTTCTCGGTCATCGCGCTCGCCGTCGGCATCGAGCGCGCCATCGCGCAGTTTAAATTCGTGACGCGCGCTCGGGCGCTCGGCGACACCGTCACGCGTTGCTTGGCCCGCGGCGCGGTCGAAGAGGGCCGCTCCGCGTGCGAGCGGTCGCCATCGCCGATCGCCGACGTATTCCTGGTCGGTTACGAGCGGATGGGCCGCGCGAAGCCCGAGCACGTCATGACCGCGGTCCATCGCGAGCGACTGCGCGTGAACCAGGCGCTGCGCACCCGGCTCTGGATGCTCGGCACCATCGGCGCGACGGCGCCGTTCGTCGGTCTGTTCGGCACGGTCGTCGGCATCATCAGCGGCCTCGGTGGCTTCCAGCGGGGTCAGCAGGTCAGCTTTTCGGACGTCGCCGGACCGGTTTCGGAGGCGTTGATCGTCACCGCGGCCGGTATTCTCGTCGCCGTCGAAGCCGTCGTGCTGTTCAACTTCTTCAGCCAGCGCGCGAGCCGCATCGCGACGGAGATGAAGCTGCTCACCGACGAATTCCTCGAGCTGCTGCTCGATGCGCCGGAAGATTCCGAGCCGAAGCGCAACAAGAAGATCGACAAGGATGTCGAGGCCGACGTGAAAGCCGAGAAGGCCGCCGCGCAAGCCAAGAAGAAGGACGCCGATGGCCGCGAAGCTGCCTGATAGCTCGTCTGAAGAAGAAGATGGCAACGACGGCATCTTCGCCGAGATCAACATCACGCCGCTCACCGACGTGTTCCTCGTGATGGTGGTCATCTTCATGGTCACCGCACTCGCGGAAGTCGAGCAGACGCGCAAAGAGCAGAAGCAGAGCCAGCAAGCCCAAGAGCAGAGCGACGTCGAGAAACGCTCGGGCCTGAAGATCACGTTGCCGCAGGGCAAGGCGCAGGAGATCGATACGACGAAGGCGTCGCTCGTGCTCACTGTGCCGATGCAAGGCGACGTCGAGATCGGTGGCAAGCAAATGCACGATCCCGACATCGACGCCGTGTTCCTGGCCGCGTTCCAGCGCGACCACAACACGCAGGTCATCCTCAAGGCGGACAAAGGCGTGGCCCACGGCCGCGTCGTGAACTTGATGGAGCGCGCGAAAGACGCCGGGCTCACGCACCTGGCGATCGGCACGAGCGGCTCCTGACGGCGCCGACCCGCGCGCGACGATGCCCTCGGGCTCACGCACGTGGCGATCGACACGAGCGGCTCCTGATCTTGGTGAGCACGGCCGCCGCATTCACGCGGCGCGTGTAATCGACGACGTGCGCGCCGAGCGCATCGTCGATCGGCTCGTCGGAGCGCGTTCGATCGACGACGAGCACGACCGGCACGTTCGCGTCGCGGTAGCGCGCGAGCTTGGTGCCGAGATACGTCGAGGTCCAGAACCCGACGAGCTCGACGTAGACGCCGTCGATCACGAGATCCGGGCACACCAGCGTGCGGCCGGCTTCGAGCGGCGGTGGCAAGACGTCGATCGCGAGCTCGCGATCGAGCTTGGCCAGGTCGCGCGCGAGCTTGCGCGCGGCGTAGCCGACCGCGCGATCGATCGCCGGCACGACCGGCAACACGATCGGCGAAGCGAGCGCGATCGTGTAATCGCCGGCATCGATCGCGAGCTCGAAGCGCTCGCAGCCCGCGAACAGCGGTGCGAGCTGGCCGAGCGCGCGGCCGTAAACGCCGGTCCGATGACACAGCGCCAGCGGCCCGACGATCGCGAGCGCGGCGTGATCGCCTTCGCGCGTCGCGGTCACGATGAGGCCGCGGCCGAGCGCGCCGCGCAGCACGCCGCCGTCGTCGCCCCACAGCCGGATCTGCACGCTGAACGCACGGCCAAGCGCGCGTTGCACGAGCTGCACGTTCGCGTGCGCGATCACGTCGAGCGCATCGGGGCGACCATCCGGCAGCTCGATCGCGCGTTCGCGCGGCAGATCCGACCACAACAGCGGCTCGAGCTCGCGTTGCGGAATGCCGAGCGTGCGCGCTGCCGCATCGAGCCGCGCCGCTCGCACGTGCGCATCGAGCGCCGGTGCGCCGAGCACCATCGCGCGGACTTCGCGGGCGACACGCGCGTGTGCCGCGCGGCCGCCAAGCAGCTTGCGCAGTGCGCCGGTCGCCGCCGCGAGCTGCTTCGCCGGCGCAGCGACGCGCTCGAGCTCCGCTTCGGCGATGCGCCACGGTTGACCTTCGGCGCTCGCGACGATCTCGACGAGCTCGGTGATCCACGGCAGGTCATCGCGATCGAGCACGTTCACGACACCACCTCCTGGTGCGCCGGCTCGAGCCCGCGGCGCCGGCGGACGACTTGGGCGGCTTCGGTGGTCGCGCGCGTCGCGAGCTCGTAAACCGTCGCGCGTTTGCCGGGCCGCGGTCGCAGCACGCGGCCGATGCGCTGGACGTGGCGCCGCGCGCTCGCCGTGCCGCCGACGATGATCGCGATGTCGGCTTCCGGCACGTCGAGGCCTTCGTCGAGCACTTGCGCCGAGACCAGCACGTTCGCATCGCCGGCGCGGAACCGCGCGAGCATCGTGGCTCGCTCGGCGCGGCCGATGTCGCACGTGATCGGCATGACGAGTAGCTCGCGCGCGATCGCGTATGCGGTCGCGTTGTCGGCGGTGAAGACGAGCACGCGCTCGCCGGCGTGACGCGCGAGCAGCTCGCGCAGCGCGGCGCGCTTCGCGACCGGATACGCGAGCACGGCGCGCGAGGCTCGCCACGCGGCGAGTGCGGCGCGGCCGTCGCGCGTGCGCTTCGCGGCCTTCGCGAACTCGCGCCAGCCGGCATCGGGCTGGTCGTGATGGAACCGCGCGAACGCCGCTGCGAACGAGCCACGCGCGCTGCGATAAACGGCGCGCTCGTCGGGGGCGAGCTCGATCGAGACGGTCTCGATCGCGAAATCCGCGAGCGCATCGCCGACGAGATCGGCGACGCCGAGCGCGTAGACCACGCCGCCGACGTGATGCTCGAGCGCGCCGCCCGGCGGCGGTGGCGTTGCCGTCAGGCCGAGCCGCGCGGGTGCCACCGACATCTCGAACAGCTCGCCCGGACACCACGCGCCGACGTGATGCGCTTCGTCGACGACGATGAGGCCGAATTGATCGCCGATGCGCGGTGCGTGGACGAGCGCGCTTGCATAGGTCGCGACCGTGATCGGCGCGAGCGCGTGGTCGCCGTCGCCGAGCCGGCCGATCTCGTGCGGCCACGCGGCCGCGAGCGCGCGTGCCCATTGATCGAGCAACACGCGCGTCGGCACGACCACGAGCGCCGCGACGCCGAGCGCCGCGATCGCGCCGAGCGCGACGAGTGTCTTGCCGCTGCCGGTCGGCAGCGCGATCACGCCGCGATCGCCGGCGGTTCGCCATGCGGTGATGGCGCGCTGCTGATACCAGCGCAAGCTCGGCAGCGACCACTCGCCGGCGAGCAGCTCTGTCCGAACTTCGTCCGAGACCCGGACGTTCGCGGCCGAAAGCCGGACGCGCGCGCCGGACAATTGATCGGCCGGCAACCGCCACGCGCCGAGCTCGTGATCGCGCGTCGCTCCGACGAGGATCGCGGGATCCTCGCCGCCCGAAACGCGATCAAAAACGATAGTTCCACGATCGAAACGCAGCCGCATGTGCGCGAAGCACAGCAAGCCGCATGCCGAGTGCAAGCCGGGCGAACGCGAAGGCAGTGCGCAGCCTGTTATTGCGTGATGCGCTTCGCGGTGAAGCCGCGCGCTTCGAGCAGCTTGATCACGCCCTTGTCGCCGATCAGGTGATCGGCGCCGACCGCGACGAACACGTCGCCTTGCGCGAACAGCTTCTCGAGCTTCGGGATCCAATCGCGGTTGCGCGAGAACACGAGCGTGTCGTCTTCGGCGTCGATCTCGGCGTCGGTGTAGCCGACTTTCTCGAGCTTCGCGCGCGTTTCGGCGTCGGTGCCCGGTGTTTCGTTGCTGCCGACGCAGTACTCGCGGAGATCTTTGGCCGAGTCGTGGTCGAGCTCGGCGCGATCCTTGGTCGATTCGATCGTCGCCTTCAGCATCCGTAGGTCGAGCAGCTTCGCGAGCACGTGATCTTGAAAGTCAGACGTCTCGAGCCCACCGGTCGGAATGTGCGCGGAGCCGGCGTCGTCCTGGATCTCTTTGTCGAGGATCGCCGACGTGTCCTCGAGCTCGATCGCGACGAGCAGCGTCGCGCCGACGGTCGTGCCCTGCTCGAGCATCCCGGCCGTGCCGGAGCCGACGAGATCGCTGAAGTGCGCCCAATCGGCCGAGCCGAGCTCGTCGCGCAGCGGCTCGTCGGCCTGATCGAAGCCGCCTTTGTCGTCGGGCGCGATCTCGAAGACCGCGAGCTTCGCGGCGTGCAGATCGTCGTGCACGACCTTCGGCAGCTTCGCGAACGGCACGCCGATGTGGCGCGTGCCGAGGATGTGCGAGGTCTTGCCGTCTTTGGTCAGCTCGAAGAAATACGGCGTCACCGTCGGGCAGAGCTTCTCGGCGCGCGCGTGGCGCTCGGCGAGCGACGGCGGCCACGACATGTACTCGGCGGAGCCGACCGCCACCGCCGAGCCGGGCGCGACGTGCCACGGATCGGCCGAGCCGGTCTTCGCCACATGAGGCGACGGATCGTCGTGATGACACGCGACGATCAGAGCGATGAGCGCGAGCGAGCATTTCATAGCAAGACACCTCCAGCCGGCACGGACGGCGCTGCGGCGGGCGCCGCGCTGCCTTGGTCGTCGGCTTCGATCGGCAACGCGCTGCCCGCGGGCGCGGTCGGTTGCGCCGGCGTGGTCGCGGTCGTCGGCGCGGTGACGCTCACTGTCGGCACCGCCGCGTTCGGCCCGGCGTGCAGCTCGTCGGCGAGGTGGCGCAAGAAGCTCGCCCATGCCGCGGCGTCGTTGACGTGGCGCGGCCGTTTGCTCGCGGCGGTCTCGAACTGCTTCGCGGCGTCGACGAGCGTCGCCGAGGCGTCGCGCAGTCGCAGCGACGCGCGCCAGTAGTCGACATCGCCGAGCAGGCGCTCGACTTCTTTGCGCTGATCGCGCTTGTCGGGCGAGCGCGCTAGCAGCAGCGCCTGATTCAGCTGCTCTTGCGCGACGTCGAGCGGGCTCGTTTTCGCGTCGCCGGTCG
>DASXEF010000037.1:0-2284 GCA_036490255.1 Kofleriaceae bacterium | reverse complement strand
TCGTCGACGGGGTTCTCGAGCATCACGGTCGGCTTGCGCTTCTTCACCGGCGCCGCGTCGTCGTGATCGATGTCGACTTCGACATCTTCTTCGGCCGACGCGAGCTCTGATTCCGAGACCTCCTCGATCTCGTCGAGATCGAGCATGCCGGTGTTGCCCGTCGAGTCGTGGATCATCGCGGCATCCATCGTCTCGAGGTCGCCGCCTTGGCCGGTCGGCGGCGAGATCGCGTCGCCGTGCTCGAGCGCGTCGACGTCGCGCATCTTCGCCATGATCAGCGGATGGTTCGGGTAGCGCTCGGCGAGCGCGCGCAGCGACGCCATCGCCTCCGGGTACATGCCCTGGCCGGCGTAGAAGTCGGCCTCGTCGAGATCATCTTCGACGAACGGGGCGACCATGTCGGCGTTCATCGACGTCGGATCGCCGACGCCACCACCGTACGGATCGTAGCTGCCCTCGACGGCGAGTGGATCGCTCGCGTCTTCGTACGCGTCGGCGGTGGGTTGGCTGTCGACGAGCGGCACTTCTTCGTCGAAGCCGCTGACGTAATTTGCTTCGGTGGTGCCCTTCGACGGCACGGCCGCGTCGAACGCGCGCGCTTCGTCGGGATCGAACGGCAGATCTTCATCGGGCTCGGGCTCGGGCTCGGCGTCGATCTCGGCGACGCCGCCGAGCTCTGCAGCGACGCCCTGATCGATGTCTTCACCGAGGGCGTCGTCGTCGAGCTGCGCTTCGAGCGCGTCGTCGAGGCTCGCGTGATTGCCGAAACGCGGCCGATCGACCAGCAGCGCGCCCTCGTCGTAGTCGTCGGGCATGTGCGCGAGCGCCTGGATCTGCTCGGGCGGCACCTGGCGCGTCGCGCCTGCATTTTGCGGCTCGAAGTCGAGCTCGAAGCTCTCTTCGCCGGACGATTGGCCGCGCGGGCGTTGCGGCGGCCGGCTCGGCGGCCGGCTTGGTGCCGGCGAGCCGTGCGCCATCTGATCGTTACGCAAGTCGCCGATCAGATCGTCGGCGTCGAAATCGTCGATCGAATCGCGCGAGCTGTGACGGCGCGCGACGACGCGTGCCGGCGGCGGAGTCGACAGATCGAGCTCTTCGAGATCGGACTCGCCGACCTCGGCGATGCCGCCGCCTTGATACTCGACCTCGGAGATCGACGAGCTCATGCGCGCGACGCGCAGCCGGAAGCGACGCGCGAGCTCGAATGCGCCGGTGTGCGTGCCGTTCATGCCGAGCAGCTCTTGCAGGTACGCCTCGGCGCGATCCGGATCGCCCGGCGCGACGAGCTCGGCGAGCTTCAGCAGCTCTTCTTCGGCCTCTTGCTCGCGGCCCTGCGAGACCAAGATGTCTTTGAGTCGCTCGTGCGCTTCGACGTTTTCGTCGTCGAGCGTGAACACGCGGCGCAGGTGATCGACGGCCTTCTGATGCAGGCCGTACTTCATGTAGACGTCGGTCTCGGCGAGGATCTTCGAGATCTCCTCGACGTGGCGCTCGCCCTTCGCAGACTGCGAACGCCGATCCGGCGGCGGCTCCATGTCGGCGGAGAAATCGCCGTCGTCGTATTCGGGCAGCGCGAAGTCGACGCTCGACAGGCTCTGCTCGTCGACGAGCGGCATCGAGCCGGTCATCCGCGTCGAGGCGGGCAGCGATTGCAGATCGCTCGTGATGTTGAAGCGCGCATCGCCGGTCGCCGCGCGGATCGCCTGCGGCAGCGCCGCCGTCGGCGCGCGCATCGGCGGTGGTTGCGGGATCGCCGGAATCTGTTTCGGCGGCGGGGTTGCCGCGGCCGGTCCCAAGAACGCGATCGCGTCCGCGTCGGTCGGCACGATCTCGAGGATCTTGCGATAGACCTCGCCGGCCTTGTCTCGCGACTTGTTCTCGTTGTGGATGCGCGCGAGCTCCTTGAGCACGCTGACCGTCTTCGCTTTTTGATCGAGCGCTTGAAACGCGAGCGCGAGCAAGCCGAGCGTCTCGACGTCGCGCGGGTCGGCTTTGAAGCACGTCTGCAGCTTCTGCAACGCGCGCCGCGGATCGTTGCGGCGCAGGTACAGCGCGGCGAGCTCGCGATTGAGCGCGTGATTGTCGGGCTTGTGCCAGAGCAGACGCTCGGCGACTTTGACGAAGTCGTCCTGGCGGCCTTGGCGACGCAGCTGATCGCACGCGACGGTGAACTGCGACGCCGCTTCCTCGAGCAAACCCTCTTTCGAGTACAGCTCGGCGAGCTTGATGCGCGTCGCGATGTTCTCGGGATCCATCTCGACGAGCTGCACGACGGTGCCGAGCG
>DASXEF010000012.1:0-2185 GCA_036490255.1 Kofleriaceae bacterium | reverse complement strand
TCCAGGAACGGCTCGTCGACGGCTTCGAACTGATAGATCGCATCGCCGCCGCTCGCGACGATCGCGTCCAGGATCGACAGCCACTCGTCGTAGGCGCGGCGCGGCGAATATTCGAGGTGCTTGACCTCGCTCTTGTAGTTGGCGCCGGCTTTGTTGCACGTCGCCGGCACGGGCGGCCGCACGACGAGCAAGTCGCCGTAGACATCGGGCAGCGGATTCATGCCGCGGTTATACGCCTACGTCGCGTGACGTTTCGCGATCGCAGACACCGCGGCGATCCATGCCGGCGTCGCGTTGAGCGATGGAATCAGCACGAGCTCGTCGCCGCCGGCGGCTTTGAACTGAGCGCGCGCTCGCAGGCCGATCTCTTCGAGCGTCTCGAGGCAATCGGCGACAAACGCCGGGCACATCACCGCGAGTCGCTTGACGCCTTTCGCGGCGAGCTCGTCGAGCACGACATCGGTGTGCGGCGTGATCCACGGCGTGCGGCCGAGGCGCGATTGGAAGCACACGGTCGAGCTCGCGATCGCGAGCCGCGACGCGAGCGTGCGCGCGGTCGCGTAGCACTGCGCCCGGTAACACGTCCGCGGTGGCGTCGCGCGGTCGCAGCAGCCGTCGGTGAGGCAGGCGGCGTCGCCGCTCTTCTTGATCTGGCGCTCCGGCAAGCCGTGGAACGAGAACAACACGTGATCGGGCTTCGCGGCATCGAGCGCGGGCCGTGCGACGTCGACCCAGGCGTTGATGAAGCCGGGGTCGTCGTGAAACGCGGGCACCAGATCGAGCGCCGCGACATCCCACGACGCGCTCGCGAGCTCCATCACGCGCGCGTTCGTCGTGCTGGTCGACGACGCAGCGTGTTGCGGATACAGCGGCATCACGACGATGCGCGTACAGCCACGCAGCGCTTCGAGCCCGCTCGCGATCGACGGCGTGCCGTAGCGCATCGCGAGCTCGACGCGCCAGTCGTCGCCGAGCGCTTGCGCGACGCCGCGCGCGAGATCCTTCGAGTGCGCGAGCAGCGGCGAGCCGCGTTCGGGATCCCAAACTTGCCGGTAGGCGTGCGCGCTCTTCGCGGGTCGCGTCGGCAAGATGATGACGTTGAGCAACAGCGCGCGGCCGACCGCGCCGATGTCGAGCACGCGGGGGTCGGACAGGAACTCGCGCAGGTACCGGCGGACCGCCGGTGTGGTCGGCGCGTCGGGAGTTCCGAGGTTGATGAGGAGCAGGCCGGTGGGCACGTAGGGCAGCCTTGAGGCTAGCCGATCGCGAAAGTCAAGAAATCGGCCGCCCCGCTGAAAGACATTTCACAAGCCCCGAGAACCGCGGCGGACTCGGGTCGTATTCGTAGCTGCTCTCACAAAAATACGGGAGTAGGGGGATCAGAACAATATCGAGTCGGCACGCGGAGTTAAAAGAAGATTGGGCCATCCTGTTTGACCTCTCAACCGGCGGCTGCATTATCCGTGGGCCATGGCTGGAATGCAGGGGAAGCCACTTCCGAAGAAGCTCGGGATCAAAGCCGGGCACCGGGTGTGTTTGCTCGGTGCCCCGCGCACGATCGTGCGTCGCCTCACGTGCGATGAAGTTCGCATCGCCGAGGATCTCCGCCATCCCCTGATCGATGTCGCCGTGCTGTTCGTCGACCGCGTTGCCGATCTCGAGCGCCGCTTCGCCGACATCGCGGGCCGGCTGCATCCGTCCGGCGGCTTCTGGGTCGCGTGGCCGAAGAAAAAGCGCGGCGCCGACATCACCGAAGAGGTCGTGCGCCGCATCGCGCTCGCCGCCGGGATGATCGACAACAAGATTTGCACGATGGGCGACTCGATGGCGATTCGCCTCGTGCTGCGCGGTCAGAATCGCGATGCGATGGCGTATCGCGCCGAGCCGCCGCCGGTCTCGCGTCGCGTGCGTCGCACGCCGGCCGCTGCGCGCGTCGTGCGCTCGAGCGGCGCGGGCTCGTCGTTGCACCGCGCGCGCGCTCGCTCGACCAAATAGCGCACGCGTCGCAAGAACTGTGTTGCGCCGCCAAACGCGCGCCGATCCCGCGCCGTGAGGTAGTGTGCGCGCCATGTCTAGACTGGTCTGGCTGGCGCTGCTCGCGCTCGCCGCGTGTGGCTCGTCCGAGGACGATCGCCCTCGCGATGCGCAGTACATCACCGACACGATCTTGGCGCCGCAGTGTGGT
>DASXEF010001017.1:0-3859 GCA_036490255.1 Kofleriaceae bacterium | reverse complement strand
TCGCGCGGGATGCCGGCGTGCACGAACATCAGATCGTCGAAGAACAGCATGTTCGGCATTTGCTCGAACATCTTCATGTACTCCTGAAACACCTCGCCCGGGATGTGACCGATCAGCGTGTTGATCGCTTCGGCGGGCTTCACGCCGCCGTAAATCCGCCCGCGATATTCGATGTAGTACTCGTGATTGCCGCGCAGCGGGAACACGTGCTCGGGCGCGGCGAGATAGAGCTGCATCACCGTGCGCAGCACGCCGTTGTAGCTGAACATGCCGCGATCGATGTAGTCGCCGAGCAAGACCAGCTTCGGCTCCGGGTTGCGCGTATCGAGCTTCCACGCCTCGAGCTTCGCGAAGAAGTCGGCCTGCAGCAGCGCGCTCTTGAGGCAGCTGTAGCAACCGTGGAGATCGCCGAGCACCGTGATCTCGTAGCTCGCGCCTGGCCGCGCCGGATGAACGTAGACGTGACCGTCGAGGAACGGCGCTTGGCCGGCGAACTCGCCGACCGCTTGGTGGCCGTTCAGCTTGCCGTTGCCCTTGGCGCGCTGCGAATCGAGCTGCTGCACGAAGCGATGCATCAGCGACAAGTCGGAATCGATCTGCTTGCGAATGCGATCCGGATCGGCCGAGTAATGCTGCTCCCCCGCGGCGAAGAACGGGTGATCGTCGCGGGCGACGACGCGTGCGCCCGGATCGTCGATCTCGACGCGGTTCGTCGGCACGACCTCGATGTCGGACTCGTCGAGCGCGACCGGCTTGTCGAGCAGCGCTTCGATCTCGGCGCGAAACTTCGCCTCGCTCGGATGCACGCTGCCGTCGGCGTAGATCAGCTCGTCGATCGTCGCGAGCAGCTCGTTCTGATTGTCGCGATCGAAGCTCTGAAAGATCTCGTAGCTGCGCAGTTTCAGCTTCGCGTAGACGAACTTGTCGACGTCTTCACCGTCGGCGACGGCTTCGTCGAACAGCGCTTTGACGCTGCGATCGACTTGCTCGAACACCTCGTGGAAGTGCGTGACGAAGCGATTGACGACCTCGTCGCGCGCCTTCGCGTCGGCATCCGGCATCAACGTCTTCGCGCGCGCGGTGACGAGCTGGCGGATGTAGATCCGGACGAACGTCTTCTCGGTGAAGTCGAACTCGCCATCGATGTACCCGAACGCGGTCAGGTAGAAGATGATCGCGTTCATCTGCTGTTCGGCGACGTCGGGTTTCGTGCTGAACGTGAGCATGACGCGACAAAGTGTATGATATTTGTCGTGCGGATCGGGGCTATCGCGGCGTTCGTGCTGACGTGCTCGTCGATCGCACATGCCGGTTGGCTCGAGGTCGGCGGATTCTTCGGCGCCGACAAGCTGCCGAACGACGTCAAGCTCGGCGGCAATACGACGGATCCCGAGCAGCGGCCGCAAACCGGTCCGGAGCTCGGCGGCCGGATCGGTTGGATCGCCGTGCCGATCGAGCATCTCGAGCTCGGTGTCGAGGCCGAGCTCGCGCTCACGCCGACCTGGACCGGCTACGGGTTCTCGTCGGGCCGCGAGTCGGATTTCGCGCCGGTGATCGGCTATCGCGGTGCGCTCGTCGCGCGGCTCGCCGACTACGCCTGGATCAAACCGCACGTCCTCGTCGGCGCAGGCGGCGCGAGCGTCGTGAGCGGCTCGCCGTTCCTGCACGACACCAGCGATCCGCAGCTGTTCTACGGGATCGGCGCGAGCGTCGACGTCACGCGCGATCTGCAGCTCCGCATCGATGCGCGTCAGGGCTGGCTACCGACCGAAGGCGGCGAAGGCGCGACGTACGAGCTGATGCTCGGCATCGGCACCAGCTTCGGCCGCCCCGCACCCTCGCCACCGCCGGAGCCCGAGCATTCGATTCCAACCGTGCCGATCGCGACGACGCTCGAGCCCGAGCCGGAACCCGAGCCGACGCCGGTCGTCGTCGCACCCGATCCCAACGCCGACGACGACGGCGACGGCATCCCGAACGGCGTCGACAAATGCCCGACCGCGGCCGAGACGTTCAACGGCTGGCAAGACGCCGACGGTTGTCCCGACGACGTGCCGCCCGCGATCGCGAGCGCGCTCGCTGCGGCGACTGCGGTGCGCTTCGACGGCAAGCACGTCAAGCTCGGCGACGCGAACGAAGCCGCGCTCGGCCCGGCGCTCGACGCGCTGCGCACGCATCGCGAGATCCACATCGATATCGTCGCGCACGCCGGCGCCGACGATCCGAGCGCCGAGCTCGCGACCAAGCGCGCCGACGCCGTGAAGTGGCACTTCGTCGAGCAAGGCGTGCCCGCCGATCGGTTCACGGTCGTCGTCGGGCCGCCGCAGGCCGACGCGAGCGCGCCCGCGATCGAGCTGCAGCTACATCCGGCGAGCCACTAGCACCAGCCACGCGGCGTACTCGCGCGCGATCCAGCGCAGCGCGCGCCGCGGCTCGCGATACTGGATGCTGTCGGCGATGTGCCACGCGCGTGCGTCGAGCCCGGCGCGGCGGAACAGATATTCGGCGCGCCGCGCGTGAAACGGCTGCGTCACGAGCCATACGCGTGCGCCGCGCGGCAGCATCGCGGCGACGAAGCGCGCGTTGTCGGCCGTCGTCATCGCGCGCGTCTCGCGTTCGACATTCGGCACGCCGAGCTGCTCGATCGCGTCGGCGATCGCATCGGCTTCGCTGCGCGTCCCGCGCGTCACGCCGCCGGTCGCGATCACGCGCGGCGCCGCACCGCGCGCGAACAGCTCGGCGGCGACGCGCGCTCGCTCGACGAGCACCGGCGTGATCGCGTCGTCGACGAGCGGCGCGCCGAGCACGACGATCGCGTCGCGCCGATCGAGCGGACGCGCGCGAGCTCCGAGCGGTGCGCCGAGCAGCCGCGCGATCACTGCGCGTCGAGGCGATCCGGCAGATCCGCGACG
The DNA here is from genome assembly GCA_036490255.1 of Kofleriaceae bacterium. Lineage (GTDB taxonomy): Bacteria > Myxococcota_A > Polyangia > Haliangiales > Haliangiaceae > JABFXX01. The sequence continues at coordinate 947 of DASXEF010001017.1, read as the reverse complement.
ATGTACGCGAGCGTCGCGACCGCGGCGACGCAATCGGCGAGCTCTTGCGGATCGACCTTGTCGAGCGTGTCGGCGTCGGTGTGGTGATAGTCGAAGTAGTGCCGCGTATCGACCCACAAGCCGAGCTGCGGCACGCCGGCCGGCTTCATCGGCTCGACGTCGGTGCCGCCGTTGCCGGTGTCGCGCACGCGCGTCGCGCGGATCGGCGAGAGCAACGTCGCGATCGCGGCGACCCGATCGAGCACGCGCTTCGCCGCGGCTTTGTCCTCGTGGCCGGTGAAGAAGCCCTGCGGCTCGAACACGCCGCTATCGGACTCGAGCGCCATCACGGTCTTCGCGAGCTCGTCCTTGTGCGCCTCGGCGTAGCCCTTGCCGCCGCGCACGCCGTTCTCCTCGTTGACGAACAGCACCGCGCGGATCGTGCGCTTCGGCTGCAGGTGCAGCTGCTGGAGCACGCGCAACGTCTCCATCATCACGACGATGCCGCCGCCGTCGTCCTGCGCGCCTTGGCCGACGTCCCACGAATCGATGTGGCCGCCGATCACGAGGACCTCATCGGGCTTCTCGCTGCCTTTGATTTCGCCGATCACGTTCGCGCTCTCGACGTCGGGCAAGAACTGCTCGTCCATCGCGAGATGCACGCTGACCGGGCCGCGCTTCGCGAGCCGATCGAGCAGCTCGGCGTCTTCGACCGTCACTGCCGCGGCCGGAATCTTCGCGACTTTCTCGTCGTAACCGAGCGCGCCGGTGTGCGGCGTCGACAGCGAGCGCGCGGTGACCGAGCGAATCAACATGCCGACCGCGCCGAGCTTCGCGGCCGCGCTCGCCCCGGCGAAGCGAAAGCCGACGACCTTGCCGTACCCCGCGCCGTCCTCGTCGGTGAACGCCGGCATCGCGACGTCGTAGAGCACGATCGAGCCCTTGACCGCGTCGCCCTTCGCCGCGAG
>DASXEF010000959.1:0-6274 GCA_036490255.1 Kofleriaceae bacterium | reverse complement strand
GGCGTCTCGAGCAGCAAGCTCGCGAGCACCGTCTGCGCACCTTCGTTGCCGGCGTCGAGCACGAGTGCGCGGCCGGCTTCGCGGATCGCGATCGCGCGCGCTTCGTCGCCGCTGCTGGCGAGTGCTTCGCGCGCTCGATCTGCGTGCGCCGTCGCGAGCGCGCGGCGTTGTGCGAGATCGCGATCGCCGTCGAGATACGACTGCACCGCGTCGGCGAGCGCGCGTGCCGAGGGACGATCGTCGGGTGCCGCGGCCGTCGCCTGCGCGCAGATATCGTCGAGCTCGGGGATCGCGACCTCGGGGAACCGCACGCTCGGGCGATGACACGCCGAGCCGAGCGTGACCTCGAGCGCCGGGATGCCGCTCGGCAGCGCCGTCTCGCCGGTCAAGATCTCGTAGAGGATGCAGCCGAGCGAGAACACGTCGGCATGGCGACCGACGGCGGCGTCGCGAATCTGCTCGGGCGGCATGTAGCCCGGCGTGCCGAACACCGAGCCGGCGGCGGTCTGCGCGACGTCGTATTTGAAGAACGGCTCGGTGATCGAGCCCGACGAGCGATCATCGTCGATCACGCGCGCGAGCCCCCAATCGAGCACGTAGACCTCGCCGAAATCACCGAGCATGATGTTCGCCGGCTTGAGATCGCGATGGACGATGCCGCGCGTGTGCGCGAACTCGATCGCGAGACACACGTCGACGAATCGCGCGAGGATCTGCCGGCGCGGCCACTTCGCACGCACGACGGGATCTTTGCCGCGCTGCGCGAGCACGTCGAACAGCGTCGTGCCGGAGAGCCGCTTCATCACGAAGTACGGGTTGCCGTTGCCGTCGACGCCGAGGTCGTGCACCGGCACGACCGACGGATGGTCGAGCCGGCCTTGGATATGTGCCTCGCGGAAGAACCGCGCGATCGATTCCGGATCGCGCTGCTCGGGCCGCATCAGCTTGATCGCGACTTCGCGCGCGATCCGCGTGTCCTGCGCGATCAGCACCTCGCCCATGCCGCCGCGACCGAGCTCGCGGCCCAGCTCGTAGCGCTTGCCGGTCCCGGGCGCGGGATCGACCGCGGTCATCGAGGCCGTGGGGCCACGCGCCAGCGATCCTTGCAGCGTCTGCGCTTCGTCGTCGTCCACCCGCGACGAGCGTAGCGCAGCTACAGATCTTCGGGCTCGTCTTGTTCGACCTCGGGATGGTCGAGGCGATATTGCGCCATCCACGCGGCGAGCTTCGGCATCGCGACGTCGAGCCGCTGCGAGCCTTCGCGCTCGCGCGACTGCCGCCACGCGAACACGGCCTCGTCGTGCTGTTTCTTGTACGCGTAGACCCACGCACACAGCAGCAGCAGATCCGAGCCGGCCGTCATCGACAGGCCCTTGCGCATGCGATCGTGAAGCTCGCCGTCGTCGAGATCGATGCGCGGCGGATTCTCGGCGACCCACAAGTGCATCTGCGCGATCCAGTACGACAGCTTGAGCACCTCGCCCGTCGGCACCGGGCCGCGCGCTTCCAAGATCGCGCGCGCCTCTTTGATCCGGCCGAGCGCGGTGAGCAGATTGATCTCCGTGTAGTACGAAAACTGATGCTGGATCAGCCGCGGCGAAAGCTTCGCGCGTGCACGGCGAACGCGCTCGAGCGCTTTGTCGCCGTTGCCGTCGAGCGCATCGGCGATCGCGACGCGCAGCTCCGCGAGCGCGCGCACGCGACGCGGCACCCACCACGCCGTCGTGACCGGCTCGGCGAGCGCGCGGCCACCCGCGGCATCGCCCTTCGACAGCGCGACGCTCGCTTCGTTGATCCGCTTGACCGCGCGCGCGGTGCCCAGGAAGCGACCGCCGAGCGCGAGATAGAACGGCACGAGGACCGGGAACGACGTCGCCGCGAGCGCGACGCCGGCCGCCATGATCCCGCCGAACGAGATGTACGCGGCGACCTGGCGATTGCGCACGGCCGTCGGATTTTTTACTTCGCCGTCGCGGCCGACGTAGACGAGCTGACCCTTGCCGGCGCGATCGAGATCGCGCGCGATCATCGGCCGCACGAGCTCGCCGCCACCTGCGCCTGCAGCAGCGGGAACCAGTGCGGTTGGCTTCGGAGCGTCGGCCACGTTCTAGTCTTGCACGGACCAGTCGCTGCCGCTCGGTGTGTCGTGCACCGCGACGCCTAACGCCGCGAGCTCGCCTCGAATCGCATCGGCGCGGTTAAAATCCTTGGCGGTACGAGCCGCGGTCCGCTCCGCGAGCTTGGCCTGCACCGCCCCGACGTCGATGCGCTTGAGCTCGACCAGCCGCTTCCGCCGTTCGGTCAGGTACGCGTGCGGCTCCTGCGTGAACACGCCGATCGCGGCACCGACCTCGCGCAGGTCCTTGCCGAGCCGGGCGAGCGTGCGCCGGCGCATCGCCTTGTCGATGCCTTTGCCTTCGTCGAGCAGCTTGTTCGCGAGCGTCGCGGCGGCGTGCATCGCGGCGACCACGACCGGCGCGTTGAAATCATCGGCGAGCGCCGCGCGCGTTTCGGGCACGAGCTTCTCGGCGTCGGGCACGACCGCGCCGGTGCCGCCGTCGCCGCCTTGCGCGACGAACCCGTCGATGCGCTGCAGCGTCTCGTAGAACTTTGCGAGCGAGCGATCGGCCGCCTCGAGGCTGTAGAACCGGACGCGCTCGCCCTCGAGTTGCACCTCGAAATCGACCGGCGAGCGATAGTGATGCGAGACGCAGAAGAAGCGCAGCGCCTCGCCGCCGACCACAGCGGCGATCTGATCGCAGTTGAAGACGTTGCCGAGCGACTTCGACATCTTGACGCCTTCGAAGTTCAAGAAGCCGTTGTGCATCCAGTAGCGCGCGAACGTGCCGTCACCGTCGGCGCCTTGCGATTGCGCGATCTCGTTTTCGTGATGCGGGAAGATCAGATCTTTGCCGCCGGCGTGGAGATCGAACGTCTCGCCGAGGTGCGTGACGGTCATCGCCGAGCACTCGATGTGCCAGCCCGGCCGGCCTTTGCCCCACGGCGAGTCCCACGACGGCTCGTTCGGCTTCGCCGACTTCCACAGCGCGAAGTCGAGCGGCGACTTCTTGCGCTCGTCGACGCTGATCCGAGCTCCGGCGTCGAGCTCGTCGATCGTCTGGCCGGAGAGCTTGCCGTAGTGCGGGAACGTCGCGACCTGGTAGTAGACGTCGCCGTCGACCGCGTACGCGTGGCCGTTCGCGACGAGCCGCTCGATCACCGCGATGATCTGCGGGATGTGGCCGCTGACCTTCGGCTCGATCGACGGCGCGCGCACGTTGAAGCGCGCCATGTCGCGGTTGTATTCGTCGGTGAAGCGCTGCGACAGCGCGATCGGATCTTCGCCGATCTCGTTCGCGCGCTTGATGATCTTGTCGTCGATGTCGGTGACGTTGCGGACGTAGTTGACGGTCCAGCCGAGAAACTCGAGCGCGCGGCGCACGGTGTCGAACGCGATCGCCGAGTACGCGTGGCCGATGTGCGCGGGCGCGTAGGTCGTCGGGCCGCACACGTACATGCCGATCTTGCCCGGCTCGAGCGGTTCGAACGCGACCTTGGCGCGGTGGAGCGAGTCGTAGAGTCGGAACGGTGTCACGGCGTCGCCGGTTTTAGCATCTTCCACTCGAGCGCAGCCGTCGGGCCGCGATCGATCGCCGCGTTCGTGAGCCCGTCGAGCCAGCGCGTCGTCGCGTCGACGCCGTCGGGCAGCGCCGGCGTCCATGCGAACAGATGATTGTCGGAGATCGCGATCACGCGCCGGCCGTCGGGCGAAATCTGCACGCCGGTCATGCCGCGGCCGCGCGGTGCGATCTGCCAGTGGTCGCTCGCGAGCGGATCGGCGAGCTCGATCGAGCCCGAAGTCGTCACCATCGCCGCGAGGCTGGCATCGTGCGCGAGCGACGGTGCGGCGATCTCGACGGCGATCGGCTGCACGTGATTGGGCTCGCGCGTGTCGACGATCGTCGCCTTGCCGTCGCTCGCGATCGCGAGCACGTGGAGCGAATCGACGTACGCGAGCTCGTGGATCGAATGCGGCGAGGTCCACAGCGTGTCGAGCGTGCCGTCGGCGCGCCACACGCGCAGCTCGGGTCCGCTCGCGACCACGATCTCGCCGTCGCGGCCGAGCACGAGCGTGTGCGTGCCGGGCGGTAGCTTGAGCTGTTGCTGCGCCGCGGCGTTGCCGTCGAGCTGCGCGCGCCACAGCGCGTGGTCGGAGAACGCCGCGGCGATCCAGCCGCCGTCGGCGGCGCTCGTGGCCAGCGCGACGATCTGCGCATCGCGCTTGACGAGCGTGCGTGCGGCTCGCGGCTGGCTCGGCTCGGCGACGACCACGGCGCCTTGCGAGGTCGCGAGCACGAGATGGTGCGAGTCGGCGAACTCGGCGCGATCGACGTCGGCATCGACCTCGACCGGATCACCGACGGGCGCGACGATGCGACCGTGATGCGTGACGTCGATGACGAACGCGCGCTCGCCGTCGGGCGAGCCGGCGACCGAGACGATCGGCTGGAGCGCATCGAGCGCGACCGGCGTGTTCGTGCGCAGATCGATCCACTGCGCGGGCGCGTTGTCGTACGACGCGATCACGGCGTCGCTGGTGACGAAGCCGGCGCCGGTCGGCGCGGTCTCGCCGATGTGGTGCGGCATGACGAAATCGAGATCCCACACGAGCAGCGCACCGTCGGACGCGCCGGCGATGAACGGGCCGTGTGGCGATGCCGCGATCTTCTCGAGTCGCATCGGGCTGTCGATCGTGCGATCGCCGTCGTCGCTGACGATCGATAGCTTCGTCGGTCGGCCGGCGACGATCGCGTCGTCCCACGTCGCGAACAGACCGAGCGTGCAATCGGCTGCTTGCACGCGCACGCCGTGGTCGTCGTTGTCGCGATGCAACAGCTCGACGCCGAGCGCGCCGGTCGCGTACGTGCCGCGGCGCGACCACGCGACCGAGCGCAGCCGGCCGACGCTGTAGCGATGGTCGACGTGCGGCATGTCGTCGACCTTGATGTCGACGAACTCGTCGTCGGTGATCATCACGGCATGCAGCGCGTCGGCCGACCACTGCAGGACGTGGATGTTGCTGACGATCGTGATCGGCTGCGGCGGCGCGGTCGCGGCCGTGCGATCGATCAGGAAGACGTGCTGGCTGCCGCCGAGTGCAACCCAGCGCCCATCTGGAGACGGGAACACGCCGTCGATCGGCTCGTCGGTCGCGACCTTGCTCGCCTGACCGCCGGCGAGATCGAGCTTCCACAGCGCGTGTTGCGGATCGATCCAGTACGCGATCGGCCCGGCGACTTCGAGCCGCATGATCGCGGTCGGCGTCATCACGTCGCGGCGCGCCTTGGTGGCGACGTCGACGAGCGTGATGTGATTGTCGCGGAACAGCACGACGGTGTGCTCGGCGTCGCCGAAATGCGCGGGCGTCGGCGTCTTCGCATCGGCGATCACGACCGACGTCCGCTTGGCCAGGTCGTAGAGCCGCACGATGCCGTCGTCGCCGGCTTCGAGCGCGCGCTGACCATCGCGCGAGAGCTCGAGCGAGACCGCGTGCGGCGACGCCGGCAACGAGAACGCGACGCCATTCGAGCGCGCCGCCGCCGCGACATCGCGCGCCTCGCGCCATCGCGTCGGCACGAGCGGCTTGACCATCGCGAGCGAGCGCGTCGGATCTTCGAGCGTCAGGTTGCGCGCGTCGGCGAGCTGCAGCGCCTGGAGGTTCGCGTTCGCCTTTTCGCCCGCGGCCTCGGCGAGCTTGGTCTGCTCGCGCGCTTTCTCGGCGGCGGCGTGCTCGCGATCGCGTGCGGCGACGATGCGGCTCACCGCGAACGTGCCGCCGGCGACCATCGCGACGAGCGCCGCGGTCGCGACGCTCACCGTCGTGCGGTTGTTGCGAACCCAGCGCGCCAGCTTCTCGCGTTGCGAATAATGATGCGACGCGACGAGCTGGCCGCCGATGAAGCGCTGCAAGTCGTCGGCGAGCTCGCGCGCGCTGCGATAGCGCTCGTCGCGCTCGAACGCGAGCGCTTTGTCGACGATCGTCGCGAGCTCGGGCGGCACGCCGGGCGCGCGAAAGCGCAGCGGCTCGGCCGGGCCGTCGACCGCGGCGCGCATCATGTCGGCCGCGTTCTTCGAGTAATGCGGCGGCCGGCGCGCGAGCAGGTGATACATCGTCGCGCCGAGCGCGTAGACGTCGCAGCGCTCGTCGGGCGGTGAGCCGCGCAATTGCTCCGGCGCCATGAAGCCGGGTGTGCCGAACACGACGCCCGCGCGC
>DASXEF010000917.1:0-11763 GCA_036490255.1 Kofleriaceae bacterium | reverse complement strand
TTCGTCGGACCTTGCGGGCGACCGATGGTGCCGCCGTTCAAGTTCGTCGTCGTGGTGCCGCCCATGCCGCCGGTGCCGATCGGATGCACGCCGCCGATCGGATGGATCGGTCGCGCCGGGTTGTGCCAGCTCACCGGCGGTACGAGCGTCGACGGATGACCGTTCGCGCCGCCGCGCACGCTCCAACCAGGAGGGATGCGATTGCGCGGCGCCCAGTAGCCGGGCGTGTAGACATACGACGCGCCGCTGTAGTCGTAGTACGGCTGCACGTAGACGTAGCCTTGTTGGTCGCGCTCCCAGCGGCCGCCGACCCAGACCCAGTCGTAACCGTTCCAGTGCCAGTAGCCGTCGATCCAGTCGTAGCCCTCGCCGGGCGACGGCGTCATCTGGTCGTCGAGTGGTTCGGGCGCCTCGGTCGTGACCTCGTACGGGGTCGGCTCACCGACCGTCGCGACGCCTTCGTAGCTCGGGTTGCCATACCCGTAGCCGTACGGATACCCGTACCCGAGATTCACAGGCGCTGCCTCGTGAATGACACACGCTCCCAGCGCGAGCCCGAGGCCAAGTGCAGCTAAGCGCATGGCGTTTCCGAGTCTAGTTGACCGTTTCGACGGGGACAAGTACACACCCGAGTAGTGGCGGTGCAAAAGCAGGACCGATGGCCCTCGCGTTAGGTACGCGCCGCTCGACGGTGGCCGCGGTCGTCAGCGTGTTTGCCGCGATGGCATTTGCCGCTGCGGTTGCCGGCCGAAGCTGTCGCGTCACGACGCCCGGGCCCGAGGTCGCGGTGAGAGATTTGCTCGCCGCGGCGAAGGCCGGCGATCGCGACGCGATCTTCGATTTGCTCACGCCCGCGACGCGCGCGCGGCTCGACGCCGAAGCAAAACGTGCGACGGATCTCGTCGGCGCTGCGGTTCGCTACACCGCGAAAGATCTGATCTCGATCGGCGCGTCCGACGGTGTCGCGACGCCGACCGACATCACCGTGATCGAGCAGCAAGGCGATCGCGCGACCGTCGAGGTCGTGTCGCCGAACGTGCGCGCACGTATCGACGTGGTACGCAGCGACGGTCGCTGGCTCGTCGATCTGCCGCAATTCGGCGGCACGTGATAGACCCGCGGCATGCGCAAGCTGCTGCTCGTGATGCTCGTCGCATGCGGAAGCTCGTCGGGACCGGCGATCACGCCGGCGCCGACTGAACCGACGAGCCAAGCCGCACCACATCCGGAGGTAGCGATGGCCAGCCAGATTCCGACGCACCCGTGGGCGCACACCCGTACGGTCGACGTCGCCGAAACGATCCACGGCAAGACGATCCGCGATCCGTATCGCTGGCTCGAAGACGAGACCTCGCCCGAAGTGCAAGCGTGGATGAAGAGCGAGGACGACTACACGCGCGGCGTGCTCGCGAAGCTGCCGGGCCGCGACGAGCTCGCGAAGCGATTGACCGAGCTGTTTTACTTCGACGCGGTCGGCGCGCCGCTGCATCGCCACGGCCGCTTCTTCTTCACGCGCCGTCACGCCGACAAAGAGAAGTCGATCGTCTACTGGAAGCAGGGCGAGCGCGGCGACGAAAAAGTGCTGTTCGATCCGAACACGTGGAGCAGCGACGGCAGCAAGGGCTTGCACGGCTGGTATCCGAGCTGGGACGGCGCGCGTGTCGCCTATCAGGTCAGCGAGCACAACTCCGACGAGACCGTGCTGCACGTGATCGACGTCGCGACCGGCAAAGACACGGCCGACGTGATTCCCGGCACGAAGTACTCGGGCGCGTCGTGGACGCCCGACAACAAGGGCTTCTACTACGTCTGGGTACCGCCGGTCGGCAACGGGGTCGGCGTCGCCGAGCGGCCCGGATTTGCCGAGCTGCGCTTTCACGTGCTCGGCAGCGATGCCGCGAAGGATCCGGTCGTTCACGAAGCGACGAAGAATCCGGAGACGTTTCTCGGCGGCGGCATCTCCCGCGACGGCCACTGGCTGTTCTGCACCGTGCAGCACGGCTGGAACTCCAGCGACGTGTTCTTCCGCGACGCGCGCAAGCCGGGCGACTGGCAGCCGCTGGTCACCGGCGTCGACGCGAACTTCAACTTGATCGACGTCTACAAGGACAAGTTCTACATCCACACGAACGCCGATGCGCCGCGCTACCGCGTCGTGGTCGCCGATCCGCACAAGCCGGATCGCGCCGCATGGCACGAGCTCGTGCCGCAGAGCGACGCGACGATGGAGACGGCCGGCATCGTCGGCGGTCATCTCGCGGTGACGTATCTCGACAAGGCGTCGACGAAGCTCTCGGTGTTCGCGCTCGACGGCAAGCACGTGCGCGACGTCGCGTTGCCGGGCATCGGCACGTCGAGCGGGCTGTCGGGCGATGCCGACGAAGACACGGCGTACTTCGAGTACACGTCGTTCACCGAGCCGCAGATCATCTTCAAGACGTCGGTCGCGACCGGCAAGACCGACGAGTGGGCGCGCATCAAGCTGCCGATCGATGCGTCGGGCTTCGTCACCGAGCAGGTGTTCTACCCGTCGAAGGACGGCACCAAGATCTCGATGTTCATCATCCACCGCAAGGACGTGAAGCTCGACGGCTCGAACCCGACGATCTTGTACGGCTACGGCGGGTTCAGCGTCAGCATGTCGCCGACGTACGCGTCGTCGCGGCTGGTGTGGCTCGAGCACGGCGGCGTGTACGCGATTCCGAATTTGCGCGGCGGCGGCGAATACGGCGAGGCGTGGCATCAGGCCGGCATGCGGCTGAACAAGCAAAACGTGTTCGACGATTTCATCGCGGCCGCGCAGTACCTGATCGATCAGAAGTGGACGTCGACGCAACACATCGCGATCTCGGGCGGCTCGAACGGCGGCTTGCTCGTCGGCGCGACGGTCGCCGAGCGTCCCGATCTGTTCAAAGCCGTGATCTGCGCGGTGCCGCTGCTCGACATGCTGCGCTTCCAGTTGTTCGGCTCCGGCAAGACGTGGGTGCCCGAGTACGGCTCGGCGGAAGACGCGCAGGAGTTCGCGGCGCTCTACGCGTACTCGCCGTATCGGATCGCGGTCGACGCGGGACCGCGGCCGTATCCGGCGATCCTGTTCGACTCGGCCGATCACGACGATCGCGTCGATCCGATGCACGCGCGCAAGCTCGCCGCGGCGCTCCAGGCCGATCAGACAGCAGATGAACCGATCCTGTTGCGCATCGAACGTAACTCCGGTCACGGCGGCGCCGACATGGTGAAGTCGCAGGTCGATCGCTACGCCGATCAGTTCGCGTTCTTGCTGCACGAGCTAAAGTGACGGTCATGCGTCTCGCGTTCGTTGCGTTGGTTGCGGCGTGTGGTCCCGCTCAGCACGCCGGCAGTCGGCCGTATCCGGAGCCGTCGGTCGCCGACATCGTCGCGAAGCTCGGCAGCGCGCACGACGCGACGAAGTCGTTTCGCGCCGACTCGACGATGGACTTCTGGCTCGCGAACCAGCGCACCAAAGGCGAAGTGCTGGTGATGGGCAAGGTCGGATCGTTCGTGCGCATCGCGGCGCTGTCGCCGGCGGGTGGCAGCACGATGGCCGAGATGGCGTGCGACGGCACGAACTTCGTCTACGTCAATTATCAAAACAACTGCCAGGTCACCGGGCCGTGTGACCGCAGCTCGATCGCGCAGTTCTTCCGCGTCGAGCTCGCACCCGATGATTTTCTGCATCTCGCGATCGGCACGCCGCCGGTCGTCGCGAACGCGACCGGCACGGTGACGTGGGACGCGAACAAGGGACTCGAGAACATCGCGCTGTCGGGCGACGGCAAGACCGAAAAGCTCGCGATCGACATGAAGGACGGCAAGCTCGATGTGATGTCGGCGTCGATGATCGACGGCGACGGCAAGACCGAGTGGTCGGTGACGAATAGCAACTTCGTCGACGTCGGCGGTCATCGCGTGCCGAGCAAGTCGCGGTTCAAGGCGTCGGGCGAGCAGCAAGATCTCGAGGTCGACTGGGGCGACGCGAGCAATCGCGCGGTGAACCTCGAGCTCGATGCGAGCAAGTTCAAGCTCGATGCACCAGCGGGGTTGCCGGTGTGCGGCGCGTCGTCGCCATCGTCGTCGTCGTCGGGTACGTCGCCGCATCCTTGACAAGATCGTCGCCGCCAGCGAGCATTTGAAATCGACTTTCAAAGTCGGTTCAGATGTGCCCCAATCGATTTGTCGTCCTCGTCGTGCTTGCCGGTTGTGGCGACAACACCAAGCCCGTCACCGACGCGAGCGTGGCGACGACGTCGGTGGTCACCGCGACGGTGAACAGCACGATGTTCGTCACGCGCGAGCACATGCTCGCCGCGGGCGAGATGCAGATCTCCGGCGAGCCGTTCGCGCAGGCGATGGGCCGCGATCTCTCGAACTACAGCCGCGATCACGTGCCGACCGACGTTTACTTCGACACCTCGCCCGTCTCCGGCGGACCGTGGATCGATCTGCCGGGATTCTCGACCGGCGTCGAATCGTACGAGTATTCGAAGCAGCCGATGAACGGCCTGGGGTTCGAATACGGCGCAGGCACGTCGCTCGTCTACGGCCCGCTCGTCAACGCCGGCGAAGTCGGCGCGGCTGCGACCGCGAAGCTCGCCGCGATGGTGCAGCACTTCGCGGTCGGCTCGAACGCGCTCGGCCGCTTCGTGTTCGCGCCGGGCACGTATCCGATCGGCAACGCGAGCGGCAACATCAATCCGACGGGGACCGGCACGCCGGCGCAAAATCCGATCGGCTGGCCCGGCATGTGGCCGACGAATCACGTGTTCGCGCGCTTCGATCCCGCGATGGATCCGACGAGCGCGATCGATCTCGCGTGCGCGATCAGCTCCGACGACGATCCGGGCGCGAGTGGCGCGCTCGGTTGCGCGGACTATGAATGCGACGCGACCACGCTGCACGTGCGCGATCGCGGCGCGCAGATCCAGTCGACGATCACGCCGGGCGCCGATGGCTTCTCGGCGTGGAAGTACGGCTTGTGGGTGTTGAACTATCTCCAAGTCATGCACGACTCGACCGAAGCGGCGGTCGCGACCGTGCCGGCGGCCGAGCTCGCGCAGGTCGGCTCGCCGGATAACACGATCATCGGAGATGACATGGGACCGACGGCGCCGGGCACGTTCTTGGGCTCGAGCGACATCGAAGGCTTTCAGGCGCAGATGTTCCTGACGATGCTCGACAACCGCGCGCAGGATTGGCTCGCGTCGCTGACGACGACCGACGGCGCGACGCTCGGCGGATTTTCATCGATCCTCGCGGCCGAGTCGTACAACTACGCATCGCCGCTGCAGTGGTTTCCGACCATCGCCGTGAGCGAGTCCGCCGACGCCGATAGCGGGTTTCCGAAACCGAGCTACGCGCTCGCATCGGCCGACAGCGATCTGATGGATCAGCTCGGCATGGCGCTCGGCTTCGCGGAGATCTACGCGGTGACCGATGCGAAGAACGGCGATGTCGGCGGTGCGCAGCCGGCACTCGCATACTTCGACGGCGATCCGTTTCCCGCCGACGACGGCTCCGCCGATGGCGAACCGACGCTGCACGACCGCGCCCTCGGCGTGATGCGCGTCGCGTTGGTGAATATCGATCGCATGCACACCGATCCGGCGAGCGGCGTGCTCGTCGATTCGGTCGCGATGACAGGTTCGACGCCGACGCGCGGCACGACCGTCGCGACGCCGTCGGTCGCGTACTCGCTGCTGACGCTGCGCACCGTGTTGCGCTCGTGCAGCTCGCAGCTCGAGCTGTATTCGAACAACACGCCCGACACGGCGATCGGCTCGACGCCGCTCGACGCGCTCGCGCTCGCGTATCCGAACGCGGCGACGAAGACGTTCTCGCAGCGACTCGGCGAGCTCCTGCAAGCCGAAGCCGCGCTGCTCTACGATCATCTGACCGACGCGAGCGGCAAGGCGTACATCGGCTGGGACGTCGTCGCGAACGCGCCGACCGATACGAGCGATCAGCTCGACGCGCACACTGCGGCGATTCGCGGCTTGTTCGCGGCGTATCTCGCGACCGGCGACGTCAAATACTCGCAGCGCGCGATCGCGGTGTTCGATCGCATGCAGGCGACGTTCTACGACGCGACCGCGCGGATCTACGGCGCGACGCCGGCGCCGGTGACGGAGATCGAGATGACACCGATGCGGTTCGCGCTGCTGCAGAGCTCGCTGCGCGACATGTACGAGCTCGTCGCGACGCGGCCGGGTGGCGAAGCACTCGAGCCCGAGCTCGAGGAGCTGGTCGCGCGCGTCAACAAGCTGTTCTTGAACGGCTGGGACGATCGCAACGGCAATCGCCTCGTCGATTGGCCGAGCGAATGCGTGAACGTGCGCGACGAGCTGCCGCGCGGCGGCTTGCAGATGGCCGAGCGCACGCTGACCGGCGAGATCGGCAGCCTTCAAGAGTCGCTGATGCCGGGCATGACGCGGACGCCGACCTCTGATCGCGAGCAAGATTGCGTGCCGGAGATCGACGACGCACACCTGCCGGCCGCGCTCGCCGATTCGGTCACCTTTCACGTGACCAAGCTATGAAGCGCTTGCTCGTCCTGCTCGTCGCGTGCGGCGGCACCAGCGCGCCTGCGCCGGAGACGTGCGCCGACGCCGGGCCCGCCTGCGGCAGCGCGTGCATCGCGACGTTTGCCGGCAATTTCGCATCGTCGTCGGCGAGCGCCGATAACTGCGCGCAGGTTGCCGGCTCGATGCTCGCGTTCGCGGTCGCGTCGAACCAGCTCGATGCGCCGCTGATGATCGCGATCGATCTCGGTCACGCCGGACCCGGAGCGTTCTCGTCGGAGACCGCGCAGGATTGGAGCGCGCTCGCGAGCCGCTCGACACCGGCGGGCGAGTGCGTGTATTCGGCGGGCGCGCAGAGCGTGCCGACCGGCAGCTTCGCGATGACGATCGCGTCGGTCGACGCGGCGTCGGCGCACGGCGAGCTGCGCGTCGTGCAGTACGTCCAGGCGCAGCCGACCGTCGATTGCGGCTCGGGCGACACCGAGACCGTCGACGTGCAGTTCTAATCGCGCCGCAGCCGCGCTCGCTTTAGTCCGTCCCTCGGGCACCTAAAGATTGTGCGAAGTTGCGCCGTCGAAGTTGAGTTAATGGACTACGTCCCCGATTGTTGGGCGATGCACGGCGACGAGGACGTTCCGCATACTGCAGTCCCGGTTCCGGACCTCAGCTTCTTGGATTCGGCGTTGCGCAGCGCGGATCCGGAGGCGGTCAGGCACGCGCTCAAGAACGTGCGGCCGGCGGATCTCGGCCGCGAGCTGTCGCGGCGCAGCGCGAGCGACGGCACGAAGATCTTGCACGCGATCGACGATCGCCACGGCGCCGCGATGCTGCGCGCTGCACATCCGGTCGCGGCGGCGGCGCTGCTGTCGGGCTGCGAAGGCGAACGCGCGGCGCGCTTGCTCGCGTTCCTGCCGACCGATCACGAGGTCGAGATCCTGAGCCAGGTCACGCCGGAAGCGCGCGTGAAGATCCAGCACGCGTACACGCCCGAGCAGAAGGCCTCGATCGATCGCCAGCTCGCGCATCCCGAGCCTGCGGTCGGCCGCCTGATGACCGCGAAGATCTGGCGCTGCGAGAGCAGCAAGACGGCCGGCGACGCGATGGCGATCTTGCGCGCCGACGACGAAAACATCGAGGTCGCGGTGAACTGCTACTTTACCGAGGCCGATCGCCTGGTCGGCGTCGCGCCGCTGCGCGTGATCTCGATCGCCGATCCGAGCACGCCGATCGCGCAACTCATGACGCCCGAGCCGCTGGCGGTCCGCGAAGACGCGGCGCGCGGCGATGCGGCCGAGATCATCAACGCCCACGACTTCCTGTCGCTACCCGTCGTCGACAAGGCCGGCAAGCTCGTCGGCGTCGTGCGCGTCGACGACCTGCTCGGCGCGACGCTGCGGCAAGTCGGCGTCGCCGTGCTCAACCAAGGCGGCATCGTCGGCAAGATCGCCGGCCGCGCGCCGTACTTCTTGACGCCGCTGGTTCGTACGGTGCGCAGCCGCATCACGTGGCTGATCCTGCTGTTCGTCGCCGAAACCGCGACCGGCACGGTGCTGCGCTACTTCGACGACGAGCTCGCGAAGGTCGTCGCGCTGTCGTTCTTCGTGCCGCTGCTCATCGGCACCGGCGGCAACGCCGGCTCGCAGACGGTCTCGACGATCATTCGCGCGCTCGCGCTCGGCGAAGTCCGCACGCGCGACGTGCTGCGCGTCGTGCGCCGCGAGGTTTCAGCCGGCGTCTTGCTCGGCGTGTTGCTGGGCACGATCGCGTTCTTTCGCGCGCTGCTGTGGGGCGTCGATTACGACCTCGCGGCATGCGTCGCCGTGACGATCCTCGTCGTCTGCACGTGGGCGAACGCGGTCGGCGCGGCGATTCCGCTCGTCGCGCAGCGCATCGGCATCGATCCGACCGTGATCTCGGCGCCGTTGATCACGACGCTCGTCGACGCGTCGGGCTTGTTTATCTATTTTTCGGTCGCGAAGCTGATGATCGCCGCGCTGTCGACGAACCCGGCGACGATCGAGGTCCCGAAGTGGCAGAGCGCCGCGATCGTCGCTCGGGACATCCGCGTCGAGGCGAAAGGCGATGCGCAGGGCCACGTCGACGCGCTCGTGCTCCACGGTCGGGCGAACCTCGAAGTGCCGCCCGCGTATCTGGCGTCGCTCCCGGTGATGCAGCTCGACACGCTCGAGATGCGCGGCGAGCACGGCGTGCTGAGCGTCGGGTTCGCGACCGGTGGCCCCGACGACGAGCACGTCCAGCTCGATATCGACGCGGGCAAGCTGACCGGCGCTCGCATCGTCCACGTCACGCGCGAGGGCAAGGAGAAGGTCGAGACACGTCCGCCGCCGTGAGCTAAGGTCGCTCCGTGGTTAATCGACCGACGACGATCACGCCCTACAAGCTCAAGCACCACGTCCGCATCGTCACCGCGGCGTCGTTGTTCGACGGCCACGACGCGGCGATCAACGTGATGCGGCGGATCATGCAAGCCGCCGGCGCCGAAGTGATCCACTTGGGTCACAACCGCTCGGTCGCCGAGGTCGTGAACTGCGCGATCCAGGAAGACGTCCAGGGCATCGCGATGACGTCGTACCAGGGCGGCCACGTCGAATACTTCAAGTACATGATCGATCTGCTGCGCGAGCGCGACGCGCAGATCAAAGTCTTCGGCGGTGGCGGCGGCACCATCTTGCCGTCGGAGATCGCCGAGCTCCACGCGTACGGCGTGTCGCGGATCTACTCGCCCGACGACGGTCGCGCGATGGGCCTGCAGGGCATGATCGACGACCTGCTCCGCCAGTGCGACTTCGAGAAGCGGCCGCAGGCGTTCGTGCCGAGCGAGCTGCCGAAGCGCACGCCGGAGGTCATCGGCGGCCTCATCACGGTCGCCGAAAACGATCCGCAAAACGATCTCGATACGAAGCTCGAGCCGATCACCGCGGCCGGCACGAAGGTGCCGGTGCTCGGCGTGACCGGTACCGGCGGCGCCGGCAAGTCGAGCCTCGTCGACGAGCTCGTGCGGCGCTTTCTCGCCGATTTTTCCGACAAGACGATCGCGGTCATCTCGGTCGATCCGAGCAAGCGCAAGAGCGGCGGCGCGCTGCTCGGCGATCGCATTCGCATGAACTCGATCGACGATCCGCGCGTGTACATGCGGTCGCTCGCGACGCGGCAATCGAACCTGTCGCTGTCGCGCCACGTGCGCGAGTCGATCGAGATCTGTCGCGCGGCGCGCTTCGATCTCGTGATCGTCGAGACCAGCGGCATCGGCCAGAGCGACACCGAGATCACCGAGCACGCCGACGTCGCGCTCTACGTGATGACCGCCGAGTACGGCGCGGCGACGCAGCTCGAGAAGATCGACATGCTCGACTTCGCCGACGCGATCGCGATCAACAAGTTCGACAAGCGCGGCTCGTTGGATGCGCTGCGCGACGTGCGCAAGCAGTACAAGCGCAACCACCAGAAGTTCGCGACGCCCGACGAGCAGCTGCCGGTCTACGGCACGATGGCGTCGCAGTTCAACGATCCGGGCATGAACACGCTGTATCGCGCGCTGATCGAGCTGCTTGTCGCCAAGACCGGCGCGCCGCTGCAGTCGCACCTGCACGTCAGCGACGCGATGAGCGAGAAGAAATGGATCATCCCGCCCGATCGCACGCGCTACCTCGCCGAGATCGCCGAGACCTGCAACGGCAACGACGCGTACGTCAAGCAGCAAGCCGCGATCGCGCGTCGCATGTATCAGCTGCACGGCACGATCGAGGCGCTGCGCGCGAACGTCGGCAAGAAGAAGCTCGAGATCGTCGAGCCGCAGGGCGCGAGCGACACCGTGCGCGTCGCCGAAGTCGTCGAAGGCGAGCCGGCGTTCGTCGGCGAGCTCGTCGCGCTCTATCGCGACCTCGAGAATCGGCTGTCGGCCGAGTCGAAGCAGCTGCTCGCCGACTGGCCGGCGATGAAGAAGCGCTACGCCGCCGCGAAGTATCAGTTCCAGGTTCGCGACAAAGTGATCGAGCTCGATCTGATCAGCGAGTCGCTGTCGCACACGCGCATTCCGAAAGTGGTGCTGCCCAAATACGAAGATTGGGGCGACATCCTGACGTGGCTGTTGCAAGAGGCGCCGCCGGGCCAGTTTCCGTTCACCGCGGGCGTGTTCCCGCTCAAGCGCGAAGGCGAAGACCCGGCGCGCATGTTCGCCGGCGAAGGCGGACCGGAGCGCACGAACAAGCGCTTCCACTACGTATCGCGCGGCTTGCCGGCGAAGCGGCTGTCGACGGCGTTCGATTCGGTCACGCTGTACGGCGAAGATCCCGACAAGCGGCCAGATATCTACGGCAAGGTCGGCAACTCCGGCGTTTCGATCGCGAACGTCGACGACGCGAAGAAGTTGTACTCCGGCTTCGACCTCGCAGATCCGGCGACGAGCGTGTCGATGACGATCAACGGCCCGGCGCCGATGCTGCTCGGCTTCTTCTTGAACGCCGCGGTCGATCAGCAGTGCGAGAAATACATTCGCAAGCACGGCCTGGTCGCCGAGGTCGAAGCGAAGATCGAATCGATCTACGCCGCCAAGCACGTGCCACGGCCGCGCTATCAAGGCGCGATTCCCGATGGCAACGACGGCCTCGGCTTGCTGCTCCTCGGCGTCTCCGGCGATGAAGTGCTGCCGCGCGACGTCTACGAAACGATTCGCGCGGCGACGCTGTCGCAAGTGCGCGGCACGGTGCAGGCCGACATCCTCAAAGAGGATCAGGCGCAGAACACGTGCATCTTCTCGACCGAGTTCGCGCTGCGCCTGATGGGCGATATCCAGCAGTTCTTCATCGACCACAAAGTTCGCAACTTCTACTCGGTCTCGATCAGCGGCTATCACATCGCCGAAGCCGGCGCGAACCCGATCAGCCAGCTCGCGTTCACGCTCGCGAACGGCTTCACGTTCGTCGAGTACTACCTGTCGCGCGGCATGCACATCGATTCGTTCGCGCCGAACCTGTCGTTCTTCTTCTCGAACGGCATGGATCCGGAATACGCGGTGCTCGGTCGCGTCGCGCGGCGGATCTGGGCAAAGGCGATCCGCGACAAGTACGACGGCAACGACCGCTCGCAAAAACTGAAGTACCACATTCAAACCAGCGGTCGTTCGCTGCACGCGCAGGAGATCGCGTTCAACGACATTCGCACCACGCTGCAGGCGCTGCTCGCGCTCAACGACAACTGCAACTCG
>DASXEF010000904.1:0-26736 GCA_036490255.1 Kofleriaceae bacterium | reverse complement strand
TGTCTTTGTCGATCGCGATGCCGATCGAGTACGTGTGGTCGACGCCTTTGAGCCGCTTGTCCTCGTAGGATTGCCAGTACTCGCTCGGCTTGTCGTCGAACGCGAGGTGATAGCCGCCGCGCTTGATGCCGTCGAGCGGCGCGGGGCGCTTGCCGTCGAGGCGCGTGCGCAGGAACGTCGCCCAGTCGTATGCGTAGACGCCGTCGAGCGCTTTGACGATGTCGTCGAACGTGTAGACCTCGGGCGTGAAGCTGCCGTTGTCGACGCCGAAGAACGCGCGCGCGAAATCGTCGAGCGATTTTGCACCGGCCGTCTTCTCGCGGATCAGCGTATCCGCGTCGAGCCAGATCAGCGCGCCTTCGGTGTAGTACTCCTCGAAGCGCTGCCAGCTCGGCCACGACATCGGCCGGCGCGGGTTGATGATCTCGTCGTTCGTCGTGTCCTGCAGCGGGCGCCACGTACGACCGGGTTGGCCGTCGAGCGACGCGGCGATCACCGCCCACGAGTCGAGCGCTTGTTGCTTCGTCCAGAATCCGCTGCGCGCGGTCACGACGCCGCCGAAGTATTCGGTGCCGCCTTCGTAGACCCAGAGCAGCGAGTTCCGCATCGGCACGTTGTAGGTCGGCGTCCACAGATCCGCCGGGCGGCGAAACTTGCCGTCCCACGAGTGGACGTATTCGTGCGCGAGGACATCGCGGCCCGCCGACGTCTTGTCCCAATCGCTGAACAAGTCGACGCTATCGCCGTACTCGGCGCTGCGATGGTGCTCGAGCGTGGTGCTTTCGCCGACCTCGTCGCTGAGCGCGAGCAGGAAGTCGTAGTGATTGTAGTGGTGGCTGCCGAACAGTCGGGTCGCTTGCTCGACGGTCGCACGCACGCGCGCGACGAGATCCGGCGCGATCACGAGCTGGTCCGCACGATCGGTCATCAGATCGAGCGCGGCGGGCGTGCCGTCGCTGGCGGTGACGTCGTAGCGCTTGAAGTTGCGGCCGGCGTGCACCGGCGAGTCGCCGACGGTCTCGAGCGGCGCGGGCTTGAAGGTCGTCACCGCGCCTTGCGTCGATGCGACGTCGAGCGCGGTCGCGACGTGCCAACCGTCGGGCACGCGAACGCTCGCGTCGACCTGGATCTGGCGCGTGAAGTAGCCGGCCGGATACAGCATCACGTCGACCCAATCCATGACGAGCAGATCGTGCGCGACCTGTTGCGCGCCGACCTCGTGGCTCGCGGGCGACAGGTACTGGAAGTCGACGGAGATCGACGTCGCGCCCGCCGGCACCGGGACGTGAAACGCGTAGACGTCGGCGGTGTCGCGCGTCCACGCGAGCGGCGTGTGATTCGCCTGCACGACGAGCCCTGCGAATCGATCGATCGCGCCTTCCGGAGCGTGCGTGCCCGGCAACCAGCGCGGATAGAGCAACACGAGATCGCCGGCCTGGTGGACGGGGATGTCCTCGTGCACGCGATAGATCCGCTGCGCGACGTCGCTGACGTCGACCGCGATCCGCATCGCGCCGGGATACGGCTCGTCGCGTGGCGCGGGGATCGGCGGCGTCGGCGCCGACGGTTGAGGTCCTGGGCTCGCCGCAGCGACGGCGGTGGCGGCGACGAACGTAGCGAGTGCGAGTCTCACGCGAGCATCCTATGCGCTTCGTCAGGCGAAGTCTGAGCGGCTCGTGTCGGACTGTGAACGTGCCCGACGTCTAGGCGCGACCGTGTTTAGCTCGCGCGCATGAAGAAAATTGCCGGGCTACTTGTCGTTCTCTACATCTCCGCGGCGGGTTGCGTCGTCCGCGGGCACCGCGACTGCCGCGAGCACGAGAACTGGGACGGCAACACCTGCCACGCCGACCACGGTTACGAGCACTATTGGGATCATCCGGATCATCGCGACTGGCACGGCGACGATCACCACGACGACCACCACGACGATCACCACTGAACGCGTAGCCGGCCGGGTGCTCGCGATCGCCGTCGGCTCGACGCCGATGGCATCGTCGCGCCGAGTCCGCCGCCGCTCGCCGATGTACAGGACGGCGGCGGCGCTGAACCGCGTCACGCGCCGCGCTCCAGGATGTCGAACGCGACCTCGATCATCTGCGCAGGGTGTTGCGAATCCTCGGCGAGCGCGGCGGCTCCCAACGCGAAGTGCGCGACCGCCCCGCACCACAGATCGCCGGCCGGCTTACGGAGGCGCTTCGCGAGCGCGCGTGCGAGCACGTCCTCGTGGCGCATCCACATCTGTTGCCAGTAATCGGCGAGCGCGGGCGTCGCACGCACGAGCTTGATGAACGCGGTGCGTCGCTCGGCGACGACGCGAGAGGCACGCGCGCGCATGTAGCCTCGCAATGCCGCGAGCACGCTCGGCCTGGACGAACCCTTGGCGACGGTCGCGACGAGCGCGCGCTCGATCTCGTCGTCGCGGTCGAACACGAGGGCAGCTTTCGTCGGGAAGTGGTTCATCAGCGTCGTCGTCGACACGTCGGCGGCGTCGGCGATCTCGCGCACCGTGACGGCGTCGAAGCCGCGCGCGACGAACAGGCGCATCGCGGCATCGGTCAACGCCCGACGCGTCGCGGCTTTCTTGCGCTCCCGGCGGCCGATCGGCATGTGCGTATATTATACCGCATCAAAAGTTGTATGGTACCACTTTGGTGATGGACTACGACGTGATCATCGCGGGAGCCGGCCCGGTCGGGCTGTTCCTCGCGTGCGAGCTGCGGCTCGCGAAGCTCTCGGTGCTCGTACTCGAGCAAGCGGCCGATCCGCACTCGCCGCTGAAGCAGTTGCCGTTCGGCATGCGCGGGTTGTGGGGACCGAGCGTCGAAGCATTTTATCGGCGCGGCCTACTCGAGCCGATCGCAGCGGCGCCACACGCGGAAGGTCAGCCGAAGCCGCGCGCGACGTCAGAGCGACGCGGTCCGGCCGGCCACTTTGCCGGCATCCAGTTCGACTACAGCAACATCGATGCGTCGCGCTGGCCGTATCGGTTGCCGGGACCGGCCGATTCGCAAGTCGGAGCGTCGATGGAGCACATCGAGCGCGTGCTCGCCGAGCGCGCGGCATCGCTCGGCGTCGAGATCCGGCGCGGCATCGGCGTCGATCGATTCGAGCAATCGGCCGACGGCGTCGTCGTCGCTGGGATTCGCGCGGGCTGGCTCGTCGGCTGCGACGGCGGCCGCAGCACGGTGCGCAAGCAAGCCGGCTTCGAGTTCGTCGGCACCGATCCCGAGCTCACCGGGTATTCGATCAAGGTCGAGCTCGCGGATCCCGACACGCTGCCGCTCGGTCGTCACTACACGCCGGCGGGAATGTTCACGCAGTGGCAGCCGGGCGTGATCGGGCTCGCCGATTTCGACGGTGGCGCGTTCCATCGCACGCAGCCGATCACGGTCGAGCACGTGCAAACCGTGTTGCGCCGCGTGTCGTGCACCGACGTGACGGTCAAGTCGATGAGCCTCGCCGCGACGTGGACCGATCGCTCGCATCAAGCGACGACGTATCGCAACGGCCGCGTGCTGCTCGCAGGCGACGCCGCGCACATTCATTCTCCGCTCGGCGGCCAAGGTTTGAACCTCGGCCTCGGCGACGCGATGAATCTCGGCTGGAAGCTCGCGGCGACGATCCGCGGCGACGCGCCGGCGGGTTTGCTCGACAGCTACACCGCGGAGCGCCATCCGATCGGCGCACGCGTGCTCGATTGGACGCGCGCGCAGGTCGCGGTGATGCGACCGAGCCGGAGCTCGCGCGCGATCGAAGCCATCCTGCGCGATCTGATCGCGACGCGCGACGGCGCGACGTACTTCGCCGACCGCGTGTGGAACGTGTCGCTGCGCTACGACCTCGGCGACGCGCATCCGCTCGTCGGCCGCAGCTGCCCCGACTTCGAGCTCGACGACGGCACGCGTGTCGGCGAGCTGTTGCGAGCAGGCCGCGGCTTGCTGCTCGATTTCGATCGCGCGCTGCAGCCGATCGACCGCGTCACGCACGTGGCCCACGACGCCAAGGAACGCTTCGGGCTCAGCGCCGTGCTCGTGCGTCCCGACGGCTTCGTCGCGTGGGCGAGTAACGACGCGACGGCAGATCTCGACGCTGCCGCTGCGCGATGGTTCTAAGAGTGTGGGCGCGAGCGTGAGATCACGCGTTCGAGCGTGTCGAACGCGGCGGGCTTCGTGACGTGCTCGTCGAAGCCGGCGGCGAGCGCGGCTTGCACGTCGTTTTGCGTGCCGTAGCCGGAGAGCGCGACGAGGCGCACCGCCGACAGCTCCGGGCGCTTGCGGATCTGCTGCGCGACCTCGAAGCCGTTGAGCACGGGCAGGCCGATGTCGATGAACGCGACGTCGGGCTTGTGCTCGGCGATCAGCTGGATCGCGCTCGCGCCATCGGCGCCGTCGTAGACCTCGTGATCGAACGATTCGAGCAGGTCGCGGAGCATCTCGCGCGAGTCTTCTTGATCGTCGACCAGCACGATGCGGCACGCCTTGTGGCGGCGCTTGCCGTTGCCGTTGGTCGGCGCCGCGGCGATCGCGGCCGGGATCGCGTCCGATTCCTGCTGCGGCAGCGTCACCGAGAACCGGCTGCCTTTGCCGCGACCCTCGCTGTGCACGCCGATCGCGCCGTCGTGCAGCTCGACGATCTTCTTCGCGAGCGAGAGCCCGACGCCGAGCCCGCCGCGCGGGCGATCGAGCTTTTGCTCCGCCTGCACGAACAGGTCGAAGATCTTCGGCTGGAGCTCGGGCTCGATGCCTTCGCCCTGATCGGTGACGCAGATCTGATACGCGCCGCGCAACGGCTCGACGTGCAGCTTCACGGTCGTGTTCGTTGGTGAATACGTTGCCGCGTTCGCCAATAGATTGCCCACGACTTGGGCGAGCCGGCGCGCATCGCCGCGCACGCGCAGCGGTCGATCGGGAATGTCTTGCTCGAGCCGGATCCGGCGCGCGTCGTAGAGCGGCGTGGTCGATTCGACCGCGGTCTCGATCGCCTCGCGGAGGTCGAGGTCGTGCGTCTGGAGCGAGAACTTCTCACTGGTGATGCGTGACACGTCGAGCAGATCGTCGAGCAAACCCTTCATGTGGCTCGCCTGGCGCTTGATCACGCCGCGGTAGCGCGACGCGCGCTCGACGGAATCGTCGCGTTCGAGCATCGCGATCGCGTTGACGATCGCGGCTAGCGGATTGCGCAGCTCGTGCGACAGCATCGCGAGGAATTCTTCGCGGCGCTGCAACAGGCCGTTGACCTTGTGCTGCTCGGCCTCGAGCGCGCGCCGAGCCGCGACCACCGGCGAGATGTCGCGTGCGATCGCCGACGCGCCGATCACGGCGCCGCGGTGATAGATCGGCGAGATCGTCACCGAGACATCTGCGAGCGAGCCGTCCGCGCGCTTGCAGAGCGCCGAGCCTTCCGCGATCTTTTCGCCGCGCGCCACTTTCGCGAGCACCTCGGCGAGCTCGCGGGTGCGCGCCGGATCGATCACGAGTGCGGCGCTCTTGCCGATCGCGTCGTCGGCGGTGTGGCCGTACAGCCGCTCGGCACCGCGATTCCACGCGGTGATCGAGCCGCGAAGATCGAGCGCGAGGATGGCGTCGTCGGTCCATTCGACGATCGACGACAGCTGCGCGATGCGCGTCCGCGCTTTGTCCATCGCCGTGATGTCGGTGAGCGTCAGCACGACGCCGCTGATCGGCGCGGTATCGTTGTTCGCGCGCTGCATCCGGTACGGCAGGATGCGCAAGAAGTACGGCGTGCCCGCGCTGTCGTGGACTTCGTCCTCGAGGATCGTGCCGTCGCGCAGCACGTGCTCGATGTCGTCCATCAACTGCGAGCGCTCGATGTTGTGCGAGAAATCGCTGATGCGACGGCCGACGTCGTGGTTCTGGAAGTGGAACACGCTCGCGATCCGCGTCGTGAATCGGCGAATCCGCAGCTCGCGATCGAGGAACACCGTGCCGACGTCGGTGCCCTCGAGCAGGTGCGCCATGTCGCTGTTGACTTCTTTGAGCTCGCCGATCTTCTGGTGATATTCGGCGTTGACCGTATAGAGCTCCTCGTTGACGGAGTGGAGCTCTTCGTTCGTGCTCTGGAGCTCTTCGTTCGAGGCGACGAGCTCTTCGTTCGTCGCCTGCATCTCTTCGTTCGAGGTCTCGAGCTCTTCGATCGTCGCCTGCAGCGTGTCGCGCGTGTACGCGAGCTCGCCTTCGAGCGTCGTCATGCGCTCGGTCGATGCGACCGACATCGGCATCGGCGCGGGAGCCGGTGACTGTGGCTGTGGCATCGCGGGCTCGGCGGGCGCCGCCGTGAACGTGACGAGCCAGTTGTTCGCGCCGGTGCGCGGATGCACGAGCGGCTGCACCGTGACGATGCGGCGCGTCTCGTCGGTCGGATCTGGCATCCGCACGCCGCTGTACGACACCGGTGCGCGATCGCGAATCGCGCGCTGCATCGCGCCGCCGATCACCGCGCGCAGCTCGTCGTCGAGCAGCTCGAGCAAGTTGTTCGTGGGCCGGCGCGCCTTGACCTTGAGCAGCTTCTCGGCGCCGCCGAACGTGTCGATGAGCTGACCACTGTCGTCGACGAGCAAGCCGGGCGGCATGAACATGTCGAGCAGCTGGTCATAGGTGCCGAGCACGAGCGGATCGACGCTCGGCGTGCGCGGCAGATCGAGTGGCGCGAGCCGCGACGTGTTCATCGGCTTCGTGCGCCGCAACGACGGCATGCGCACGTGATTGAGCAGGTGCACGTCGCGGCGCTTGCGATAGATCTTCCAGTGATCGTCGAGCACCGTGAACTCGTCCGACAACGCGCCGGGCGTCTCGCTCGCGCCGAGGAACAACACGCCGTTCGGCGCGAGGCCGAAGTGAAACAGCGACAGCGTCGAGCGCTGCGCCTGCGGCTGGAAGTAGATCAGCATGTTGCGACACGAGATGAAGTTCATCCGCGTGAACGGCGGATCCTTCGTCACGTTGTGGCGCGCGAAGACGATGAGCTGGCGCAGCTCGGCGCAGACTTGATAGCCGCCGGGCCTTCGCGCGAAGAAGCGATCGAGCCGGCGTGCGCTGACTCGCGCGAGCTGCTCCTCGCCGTAGATCGCGGCGCTCGCATAATCGAGCGAACGCTGGTGGACGTCGGTCGCGAGGATCTTGAGGTTGAGCGGGCGCGCGTGCGCCTCGAACGCCTCGAGGAACAGCATCGCGAGCGAGTACGCCTCTTCGCCCGTCGCGCAGCCGGCGATCCACACGCGCAGCTCGTCCTCGGGTTTGACTTGCTCGAGCAGCTTCGGGATCACTTCGCGCTCGAGCGAGTCGTACGCGTCCGGATCGCGGAAGAACTGCGTCACGCCGATCAGCAGGTCTTGATAGAGCTTGTTGAGCTCTTCCGGCTCGGCCATGAGCTGGTCGACGTATTCCGGCAGCCCGCCGAGGTGCAAGAGCTCGATCCGGCGCTGGATCCGGCGGCCGACCGTCGTGATCTTGTAGAGCGAGAAATCGATGCCGAAGTTGTCGCGCAACAGACGAAGCACGGCATCCATCGCCGGGTCTTCGCTCAGCGCCACCAGCTCTTCGACGACTTCGATCGGCGCCAAGCCGCACAGCACGCGCGCGAGATCCGCCGGCGTGTGCGTGTGATCGACCTTGCCGGTCGCCGCCGCAGCGAGCGGCATCCCGTCGAACTTCGCGCTCGTCACCGACTCGGCCATCACGACGCCGCCGAACCGCTTGACGTCGACGATGCCGCGCGAGCCGTCGCTGCCGCTACCGCTCAGCACGATCGCGATCGCCTGCGCGCCGATATCCTGGGCGAGCGAGCGGAAGAACGAATCGATCGGCAGCGAGAACGTGTGCGGCTCTTTGTCGGCGAGCCACAAGTGCCGCTCGCGGATGATCATCTCCTTGCGCGGCGGCATCAGGTAGATGTGGTTGGGCTCGACCAGCATGCCGTCATCGGCGAGCCGGACCGGCATCGTGCTGTGCCGAGCGATCAGCTCGTCCATCAAACTGCGAAAGTCCGGCGACAGGTGTTGCACGACGACAAACGCGAGCCCGGTATCGCTCGGCAGGTTCGCGAACAGGTGCTCGAGTGACTCCAGGCCACCGGCGGACGCGCCGATCCCGACGATTCGCCCTTGGCCAGAAACATCCATATCGGGCCGAGATTTCAAGACTCGCGCCGACAGCTGCGTGTTACCCGGAGTTCCGACGACGGGTTACTCAGAAGAGCTACGAGGCCATCGTGTTACGAGCCGGTAAAACACTCGGATGAGAAAAAATCCGCGATTTATGCATGTTGGAAACGATAAGTACGATCGGTAACATCGCATCCGTGGGTGGTTACGTTCCCATTCTCGGCGTGTCCCCGTGCGCGGACGTCACGCGTGGCGCGGACGCGCGTGCATAGCCATGCAGATCGCGCTCGTCATCGATCGATCTGACGAAGCGATGCGCGTTCGCCAAGCGCTCGTGCATCGCGGCCATCACGTCCGCGAGCCGCAACCCACGGCGATCGACGCGCTCGCGGCCGCCGATCTGATCGTCGCCGACGCCGAGTACGCCGACCTCGTCGCCCAGCTCGCGATCGATTCGCCCGGCATCGAGCTCATCTTGCTCGGCGGCGCCAAGCGGGCCCCACATCCGGACGTGATCGCTCAGCTCGAGCGGCCGTTCGAGCTGCCGCACTTGCTTGCCGTGGTCGACGAGCTCGCCGACGTGCTCGACGGCGAGAAGCTGCGCGAGCCGACCGACGTCGTCGCCTACGAGACCGTGTTCGCCGGCGATAGCCCGCAGATTCGCGAGTTGCTCAAGCGCGTGCGGATCGTCGCGCGCAGCGACGCGCCGGTGTGGATCTCCGGCGACGACGGCTCGGGACGCACGGTCATCGCGCGCGCGATCCACGATCGGAGCAGCCGGCGCGGCAAGCCGTTCGTCGCGTTCAACGCCGTCGCGTATTCCGATGACGACCTCGCGGCTCTGCTGGCCGCCGGCACCGAGGGCACGTTGTTCGTCGAGCGCGTCGGCGCGACCGGCCCGCAGGCGCAACGCGCGCTGCTTCACTATATCGAGACCGCGCCGGCCGATGGCCCGCGGCTGATCGTCGGCACGCAGCGCGATATCGTCGAGCAGTTCTCGAAGAGCGAGCTTTACTACCGGCTCAAGGTGCTCGAGGTCGAGATCCCGACGCTCAAGGATCGCGCCCGCGACCTCGAGCAGATCGTCGGCCGCATGCTCGAGCGGCTCGCGATCGACACCGCCGTGCCGCAAGTCGCCAACCAGACGATGGAGCTGCTCGGCCGCTATAGCTTTCCCGGCAACCTGCTCGAGCTCGCGCACGCGCTCACCCACGCGTACGTGCTCGCGCGCGGTGATGCCATCCAGCCCGAGCACTTGCCGACGAGCATTCGCGCGCCGGCGCATCGCGACGACCAGCCGGTGGTCAGTGCCGGCGAGCTCGAAGCACTCGACGTAGTTGCGAAACGATTCGAGCGTGATTATTTGCTGCGTGTGCTGAGAAGCGTCGCAGGTAACCGCGGGCGAGCGGCCGAGATCCTCGGCCTCACGCGCAAGGGCCTGTGGGGCAAGCTCAAGTCACACGGCATCTCCGACGACGATATCGAACAAGACGACGCGCACTGAGCTTTGCACGCACACGCGTGCGCGATCGCGCGTTACCGATCGTTCCCGTGTCGTCGAGGACCGTATTACCGAGTGGTAATTCGAATTCGGCACGACAGATGAAATCTCTATAGGCACTGCCGTGAGTGACGAGGATCGATTAGCCAGCTCGTGGATCGCAGCGGCCCCGGTAGGCATCGCGGTGCTCGACCGAGACTTGCGATTCATTCGAGTCAACGCCGCGCTCGCCGCGATCAACGGCCGCGCGGCGGACGAGCACATCGGGCGCGCGTGGCACGAGCTCGCCGCCGAGTCAGCGCCGCACGTCGAGACGATGTTGCGCGGCGTGATCGCGACGGGACAATCCGTGCGCGACCTCGAGCTCGAGACGGGGGACCACTGTTACCTCGTCAGCTACTTCGCAGTCGGCGCCGGCGTCGGCGCGATCGTCGTCGAGATGACGCACAAAAAACACGCCCAGCGCGAGCTCGGTGCCGCCGCCGCCGAGCGCGAAGCCGTGCTCGCCGTGGTGTCGCACGATCTGCGAAGCCCGCTGCAAACGATCCAGGCGAGCGTCGCTCTGCTCGCCGCGAGCCTGACGACGACACCGCGGCTCGCGAAGTATCTCGAGGTGATCCGGCGCTCGGCGGCCCGAATGCGCCGGCTCGTCGACGAGCTCGTCATCGATGCACAGCTTCACGTCGGCGCGACGCTCGAGCGCGCCCACGTCGATATTCGCAAGCTCGTCGCGGACGCGGTCGAGCTGTTCTCGCCGGTCGCCGACGTGCGCGAGGTGCGCTTGCGCGTCGATGCCGATGGCGCCGCGATCGAGGTCGACATCGATCGCGACCGCATGCTGCAAGTGCTCGGCAACCTGCTCGACAACGCGATCCGTCACTCGTCGCGCTTCGACGACGTCACGCTTACCGTGCGCGATCGCGGTGACCGCGTGATCGTCGAGGTCGTCGACAACGGGCCCGGGATGTCGGCAGAACGCGCGCGCGAGGTGCTCGCGGCGAATTTGCGCTCGCGCACGCTCGGGCTCTACATCTGCAAACGCATCGTCGAGTCGCACGGCGGCACCCTCGAGATCGATAGCGAGCTCGGCCGCGGCACGACCGTACGAGTCACGCTCGTCAAGCCCAGTGGAGGCAACGCGGCGGCGCACCCGACTCGCGGCGACGTCGCGTGATGTACTCGACGAGCCCAGCGAGGTGCTCCGATGCGACGGGCTTGCTGAGCAGCAGATCGACGCCGGCCGCGTCGGCCGTCTCGAGCGTGCGCGTCGGCGTGCCGGTGATCACGATGATGCTCGCCGCGTCGTCGATGAGCCCGGCGCGGAGCCGCTGCGCGACCTCGAAGCCGTCGAAGTCGGGCAGGGTGAGGTCGAGCAAGACGGATTCGAAGTGCGACGCCGCCGCGATCACGAGCGCCGCGGTGCCATCACCCGCGGTCTCGACCTCGTGACCTTGGTGACGAAGCATCTCGGCGAGCACGTCCGTCAGCTCGCGATCGTCGTCGACGACCAGAATCCGCACGCTCCTGCATACCATCGCGGACCGGATCCGAAAATAAAAGTTGAGCACGATCTCTCGCATGCGCGCCGGCGCGCTGTGCGCTCGCGCGCGGTACCTTCGTCGCGTGCGCGTGGTTTCACTGTTGCCGTCTGCCACAGAGATCATCTGCGCGCTCGGCTTCGCGGATTCGCTCGTCGGGATCTCGCACGAGTGTGACTTTCCCGACGCGATCCGCGATCGACGCGTGCTCACGCGGTCGCGTGTCGCCACCGGCTCGAGTGCCGCGATCGATGAAGCCGTGCGCTTCGCGATCCGCGATGCGCTCGCGATCTACGAGGTCGACGATCGCGCGCTGGCCGAGCTCGCGCCCGATGTGATCGTCACGCAGGATCTCTGCGAGGTGTGCGCGGTCTCGCTCGACGACGTTCGCGCCGCCGTCGCTCGGCTCGCGCATCGCGAGCACGTCGAGATCGCGAGCTTGCGACCGATGCGGCTCGCCGACGTGCTCGGTGATATCGAGCGCGTCGCCGCCGTGCTCGGCGTCCCCGATCGCGGCACGCGCGTGCGCGGCGAGCTGCAGGCTCGCATCGATGCGATCGCTTCGCGTGCACCCGCGCCGCGACCGCGCGTGGTCACGCTCGAATGGCTCGAGCCGCTGATGATCGGCGGCACGTGGATGCCCGAGCTCGTCGAGCTTGCCGGCGGCGTGCCGATCGGCGCTCGCGCGGGCGAGCACGCGCCGACGGTCTCCGCGCAGCAGCTCGCCGCGATGCAGCCCGACGTGGTCGCGATCAAGCCGTGCGGCTTCACGATCGAGCGCTCGCTCGAGGAGCGCGACTTGATCGGGCGCATCGCCGCGCTCGTGCCCGGCGCGCGCGTCTACCTCACCGACGGCAACGCGTTCTTCAATCGCCCCGGTCCACGGATCGTCGAGTCGCTCGAGATCCTCGCGGCGTGCGTGCATCCCGGCGCGTTCGCGGATCTCGCCGACAAGCACGCGCGGTCGATCGTGCGGATCGCTTAGCGAAACGGCGACGCACCGGCGTGCTCCGCCGAGAGCGCGATGACGTGCGCGAGTAGATCGATCTCGTCGGCACTCGTCCGCCGCGACATCAACCGATCGTCGAACGCCGCGAGCCGCGCGCGACCGCGCAGCGTATCGACGAGCATCGCGAAGTTGTGCAGCGACGTCGCGACGATCGCGTCGCCGAGCGCGTCGAAGCGCACGCGTTGCTCGCGCACGAGCCACGGCGTGCCGCCGGTGCGCGTGAACGCGTAGAGCAGACCTTCACCGTCGACGCTCGCGCGCACGAGCAGCGCGATGTCTTCCCAGCTCAATCGATGCGCGCCGCTGACGAGCGCACCCGGATCGAGCCGCGGCTGGCGCACCAGCACCATATCTTCGCTCGCGACGATGTCGTCGATGTTGCAGCCGACGCAGGCGTGACCGCGCTTGCGGATCGCCGCGAGCAACGAGCGCGCGCGAGCTTCGTCGCGCGTCTTGAGCACGATGATCGGCAGCGTCGCCGAGAGCTTGACCTTCTGCTCGTAGACGAGCGTGTCGAGATCGACCGCGAGCGCTGCGGCTTCGACCTCGGGCGTGGTCGCGAGCCGCGTGATCGCGACGACGTGCATCAGTTCGGCTCGTGACTGTCGAGCCGAAACCACAACGTGCGCGGCGCGCCGCAGTTGCGACAGCTCACGTCGACCGCGCGCAGGCCGCTGCCCGCCGAGCGATGCTCGCGCAGCCGATACGGCCCGGCGCACTGCGGGCACGCGAGCGATTCGACGCGTGTCTCGACCACAGATGCCGAATCGACGTGAATCGGATGCTCGGCCGCGCCGCCGGTCGACAGCGCCGCGAGCTTCTCGCGATCGCGCACGAGCTGGCGTGCGGCGCGTTCGTCGACCCGTCGCGCGGTTCGTTCGGGTCGCTTGCGGCCCATCACACGAGCGTAGCGAATCATTTGCCTGCGAGCCATGCCTCGAGCCGCGCGCGTCTCTTGCCGCGCAAGTTGCTCGACAACGAGTACGGCTGCAACGGCTCCCACTCGATGTCGAGCGTCGTCGCGGCACGCGCTAGCCACGCGGGCAGCTCGGCGGGCGCGCACGGGCCGAGGCCGAGCCGATCTGTCGTCGCGCCGACGCCGTAGTACGAGAACCCGGTCACGCCCGCCTTCGACATCGTCACGTCGAACCATTGTGGCTTGCAGTTATCGACGCGAATCGCGGCCTGCACGATCGGCGCGCGAAACGAATCGACAGCCGTCGAGTACAGCGAGAAACCGAACCACAGCGCGTCGACCTCGCCAAGCCCGATCGCCGGGCCGAGCTCGAGCGCGGGTGATCTGGCGTTGCGCTCGACGTACGTCGCGTCGAGCTCGGCGAACATCGCGTTCAGGCGCGGCGTGTCGGCGGCGTGGATGCGCAGGTCGCGCAGCCAGTTGATGCGATCGTCGCCGGTCGCGAGCGCGCCGCCGAGGTGCGGGATCAGCGCGTCGATCGACGCGTCGCTGCCGTCGGCGACGAGCACGGCGAGCATGTCGAGCGGCACGTCGTCGCTCAATGCGGCGGCGCCTTGGATCGCGGCGAGCATCTCGCGGTCGGCGGCGAGCTCGCGAAACCGCGCGCGGCGTTGTTTGCTGCCCCACGCGTAGCCGAGATCGAGGCCGCGCAGCGCGTCGATGGCGCGTTGCCAGTGCTCCATCAACGCGGCGTCGTCGAGATCGGCCGGTACGGCGAGCTTGAGCAGCACGTCGCGGGCGGCGCGACTGTCGCGGGCGAGCTGCTCGCGAACGAATGCCGGCGTGATCGGTGCACGCTTCGCCATCATTCACCTCGCAACCACGCGTCGAGCCGCGCGCGCTTCTTGCCGCGAAGATTGCTCGTCGGCTCGAACGGCAACCATTTGATCTCGAGATGGTTCGCCGCGCGTGCGAGCCAAGCGGGCAGCTCGGCGGGATCGCACGGACCGAGACCGAGGTGATCGTGCGCCGGTGTCATGCCGAGCCCGTACTCCGAGAATCCGGAGCTCACGCGATTCGACGATACGCCGAGGCTGAACCAGTGCGCGCGCCGGCTGTCGATCGACACCTGGCCTTGCACGCGCGACGCGCGAAACGAATCGACCGCGGTCGAATTCACCCAGAAATCGAACCACAGCTCGTCGAGCTCGCCGATGCCGATCACGGCACCGAGCGCGAGCGCCGGCGACTTCGCGTTGCGATCCGCGAAGCGCGCCTCGAGCTCGTCGAGCAACGCAGTTACGCGCGGCGTGCCGGTCGCGTGCGTGCGCAAGCGGCGCAGCCATTCGAGCCGATCGTCGGCGGTATCGAGCGCCGGCCCGAGGTGTGGGATCAGCGCGTCGATCGACGCGTCGCTGCCGTCGGCGACGAGCACCGCGAGCATGTCGAGCGGCACGTCGTCGCCGAGCCCGGCGGCGCCTTGAATCGCGGCGAGCATCTCGCGGTCGGCGGCGAGCTCGCGAAACCGCGCGCGGCGTTGTTTGCTGCCCCACGCGTACGTCAGATCGAGGCCGCGCAGGGCTTCGGCGGCGCGCCGCCAGCGCTGCATCAACGCGGCGTCGTCGACATCGAGCGGCACGGCGAGTCTGAGCATCATGTGGCGCGCCGCGCGTGACTCGCGGGCGAGTAGCTCGCGGACGAACGCAGGCGTGATCTGCGCGCTGTGGCGGCGCGTCCAGTACGAGTCGGTCTTTAGCCGCTCGACCGCGTCGTCGACCGTGATCATCTGACGCTTCGCCATCATTCACCTGCCAACCACGCGTCGAGCCGCGCGCGTTTCTTACCACGCAGGTTCGTGCGCGGCGCGAACGGCATCCACTCGATACCGAGCGTCGCCGACGCGCGCGCGAGCCACGTGGGCAGCTCGGCTGGAATGCACGGCCCCAACCCGAGGTGATCGGCGATCGGCTCGGTATCGGCGCCGTGGCCCGAGAAGCCCGATGCGCCGGCCTTCGCGATCCATACGCCGAACCAATCCGGCGTGCGGCTATCGACGCGGACCGAGCCCTGCACGATCGATGCGTGGCGCGAGTTGACCGCGGTCGAGCTCGTGCCGAAATCGAACCACAGCTCGTCGATGTCGCCGATGCCGATCACCGCGCCGAGCGCGAGCGCGGGTGAACGCGCGTTGCGCTCGGCATACGTCGCGTCGAGCTCGGCGAACATCGCGTTCAACCGCGGCGTGTTCGCAGCGTGGACCCGCAAGTCGCGCAGCCAGTTGATGCGCGCATCGCCGGTCTCGAGCGCGCCGCCGAGGTGCGGGATCAGCGCGTCGATCGATTCGTCGCCGCCGTCGGCGACGAGCACGGCGAGCATGTCGATCGCGGGGTCTGCGTTGTTGGCAACCGCGCCTTGGACCGCGGCGAGGATCGTCGGATCACGGGCGAGCTCGCGAAACCGCGTCTTGCGCTGTTTGCTGCCCCACGCGTACGTCAGATCGATGCCGCGCAACGCCTCGGCGGCGTGGCGCCAGCGCCGCATCAGCTCGTCGTCGTCGACATCGGTGGGCACGGCGAGCTTGAGCATCACGTGACGCGCGAAGTTGCTATCGCGCGCGAGCAACTCGCGCACGAACGCCGGCGTGATCGTCGGCCGATTGCCGATGATCCAGTACGAGCCGTGCTCGAGCGCGGCGAGCGCGCGGTCGACGGTGATCAGTTGCCGCTCAGCCATGCGATCAGTTGTCGGCGCTTCTTGCCGCGCAAGTTCGAGTATCGCAACTCGAATGGTGCCCACGTGACTTCGAATCGTAGCGCGATGGTGGTCAACCACGACGTGAGCCGCAGCGGTTCGCACGGTGGAAGCCCGAATTTCTCGAGCGACTTGGCGGTGATGAAGCGTTGGGTGCCCTCGATGCTAACGGACGCATTGCACGTGAACCATGTCGACTCGCGGCTATCGACACGAAGATTGAGCCGCACAAGCTGCGCGGAACGAATCCGTTCGTTCGAGCCTAGGGACCCGTGAAACCGCAGCTCGGTCACGTCGCCGATGCCGCTGGTCGGCCCGAGCGCGAGCGCCGGTGAGCGCGCGTTGCGCTCGTCGTGCGTGGTCGTGATCTCGGCGAGCATCTTGCGGACGGCGGGCGTACCCGCGACATGCTTGCTGAGCTTGCGAAGCTGATCGAGTCGCTCGTCTCGGTTGTCGAGTGCGCTCACGAAGCGTGGGATCAACGCATCGATCGATGCGTCGCTGCCATCAGTCACGAGCACGCCAAGCCACTCGATCGGGACGTCCAAATCGCTGGCCACAACACCTTGCAGCGCGGTCAGAAACTCTGCGTCGGCGGCGAGCTCGCGGAAGTCAGCGCGTTGCTCCTTCGATCCCCATCGCCATTCTTTGGGTTGCAGCAGGCTCAACGCGTCTTGCGCGCGCATGTATCTGCGCTGCAGCTCGTCGTCGTCGAGATCGAGCGCCGCGACGAGCTTGAGTAGCAAATCGGTCTTGTTCAGCGCCTCTCGTGCGAGCCGCGCACGCAGCTCTGGCACTTTCGTCACGGCGTCGCCACGTCGACGAGCGTCGGCTGCAACACGCGCACGATCTCGCTCGGCGCGAGCTCGACGAGAAAGCCGCGCGCACCGCCGTTGATGTACACGCGCGGCACGTCCGCGATCGTCTGCTGCATGTAGACCGGCATCTTGCGCTTGAGCCCGAACGGGCTCGTGCCGCCGACCTGATAGCCCGAGTGTTTATCGGCGACCGCCGGCGTGCACGGGCCGACCGATTTGCAGCCGATGACGCGCGCGAGCTGCTTCGCCGAGACCTCGCGATCGCCGTGCATGAGCACGCACAGCGGCGTTGCGCGCTCGTCCTCGAAGATCAGCGTCTTGATCACGGCGTGCTCGTCGACGCCGAGCGCTTCACTCGAACCGCGCGTGCCGCCGTGCTCCACCCACGTATACAAGCGCGGCTCGAATTTGACGTTCGCCGCGCGCAGCGCACGGATCGCCATCGTCACCGGCGGCTTCACTTCGGCAGCGACTCCCACGTGAAGTAGACGAAGCCGGTCGGTTGTGGCTTCGCATCGGCTTCGAACTCCGCCTCGGCGGTGGTCATGCCGTTCGGCTCGGCGAGCGCGGCGCGCATGTCGAGCTCGCCGTTCGAATAGAAGATCGGGTATTCGGGCAGCATCGCGAACATCGCCCAGCGATCGGCGTACGCGACGCGACCGACGTGGCCGAACGCGCCGATCGGCGAGCGCACGGGATAATCGAGAAACGCGAAGTCGATCACGGCGGCGAGCTGATGCGCTTCCTGGCGCGTCGGGTAGCCGAGATATGTGCCGAGCTTCGCGGGATGGCCGTGCGACCACGTCGGCTCGTTCGCGCGCATTGCGGCGAGGAGCGCGAGGAGCTCGGCGAACGACTGCGCGCGATCGGCTTTGTGATTCCAGTACTCGAATTCGGTCACGAGGCCGTCGAAGTACGTGCCCGGATGAGCCGTGACGAACTGATCGAGCTCGTCGAGCCGTTTCGCGCTCGAGATCGGCGCGTACACGCGGAGCCCGTGTGCGTGTAGCGCATCGATCCACGGCGCGAGTCGCGCGTCGCCCAGCAGGTCGCCAAGCTTGTACGCGATCACGATGGCGAACTGATGTGCGGCGAGGTCACCTGCGAAATGCTCGGCATCTCCGAGCAACGGTGTCGGGTCAGACACGTACACGGCGCGTTCTGCGGTGTAGGCAGATGCGTGTCCGCAGGCGAGCAGCGCCAGAAAAAGCCATGAAATCCGCAAGGCCAAGAGTTTACGCGACGGCTCGGTGGCCGAGTCAGATATGCGATGCGATTGGCGATGTTTGCTGCGGCGATGCTCCTCGCGAGTCGCGCGAGTGCAGATCCGCAAGCGACCTGCGACCGCCTCGACGCCGAGGCGCAGTCGCAAGCCGACGTGCTCGTCGCGCCGTCGATCGACGTGCAAGGCGCACACGTTCCGGTCGTCACCGCGAACGATCCGACGTTGCCTGCGAGCGGTGCGTTGCAAGGCCGTGCGTCGCTCGCGTGGTCGCCGACGGATGTGTGGCGCGGCGTGCAGCTCGAGCGCGTCGCAGCGGCCGATTGCAAGCGCGCGAAGACCGCCGACAAGCTCGATCGCGTGCTCGCGGTCGGCGATCGCTACGGCGAAGTCGCCGCCGCACGCGCCGAGCTCCAGTACCTCACCGATCACATGAAAGACATCGACGCGCTCGTCGCCGACGCCGAAGCTCGCTTCGAGCATCAACGCGCGACCGCGGTCGAGCTCGACGAATTGCGCGAACGCCGCACGTCGCTCGCGCTACAGATCGCGGAGCGCAAAGAAACGCTCGCGACGCTCGAGCAGCTCGACGGTCCCGAAGAATCCGTCGGCGACTTGCCGGCGCTGTTGCCGGCGTATCGCGATAGCGCGGTCGAGCTCGAGCGCGAGCAGGGCAAGCTGCGCGAGATCGCGCCGTGGCGCGTGAACTTGAGCGGCGGCATCGCCGAATCGGATCAGACCGATTGGTTCGCCGTCGTCGAAGTTTCGTACTCGGTCGGCGGCTTGTGGCAGCACGGCGCCGAAGATCGCGCCGCCGACGCGCGCCGACGCGAAGTCGCGCATGACGTCCACGATGCATCGGTGCGCGTCGACATGTTGCGCCGCGCGATGCACGCGAGCCAGCTCGCGTTGACCGAAGAGCTCGGCGCCGTCGATCAGATGCTCGAGAAGCTGCATCAAGATCTCGCGCGACTCGGCTCGCTCGACGAAGCGAACGATGCGTCGCACCAGCTGCGCGCCCGCTACACGATTCAAGCGATCCAGCTCGAGGCGCGCCGCGCCGCGATCACCGCGCTCGTCGCCGCACGGCGAGCACTCGCAGGAGACCCGCCGTGAACCCGAACGTCACCGGACCGATTCTTCGTCTCGTCGACGAAGCAGCCCCCGCACCCGCGCCACCGCCGGCGCCCGCACCTGCGCCCGAGCCCGCGAAGTCACTCGCCGGCCGCGTGCTCGCGCTCGGCTTGTTCGCCGCGACGGTCGGCGGGCTCGCGTGGGTTGCGGAGCAGGGCTACTACGTGCTGACCGACGCGTGGATCGCGCCGTTGCATCTGTCGCCCGACAACGATTCGATCGGCCAGCTCCGGCTCGCGCATCAGCACGAGCTCGACGAGCTCGCGCGGGTCGACGCCGAAGTCACGCGGCTCGACGGCGAGCTGTCCGCGATCGATGCGGCGGTCCAGAAGCTCGGCGAATTCCGCGCGACCGCGAACAAGACGATCGCGTGGCAAGCGGAGCAATCGCGCGTTGAAGCGAGCGGCATCGACGAGACCGTCAAGCATCTGCGCAAGCAGTACGACGCCGTGTCGGCGCTCTACGCCCGTCAGCAAGACGTCGTCGCGCACGCGCAAGCGGATCTCGACGCGGGCATGGTCGATCGCACGCAGCTCGATCGCGAGCTCCAGACGCGCGATCAGCTCGCGGTCGAGATGACGGATCTCGATCGCCAGATCTCGGAAGCCGAATACAAAGGCAAGGAGACGCTGTCGGAGCTCCACGCGTTGCGCGGCGGCAAATCGGTCGGTCAGATGCCGGAGATCGCCGTCGGCGACGAGCACACCGCTCGCATCGACATCGAGATCCAACGGCTCGAAGCCGAGGCGCGCGGCGATCGCGCATTGCGTGCCGTCGCCATCTCGAGCGCGGCATCCGAGCGCGCGCTGCTCCACGAGCTCGAAGGTCGCCCACTGTATCGCGCGATGACCGCGGCGACCGATGTCGCGTTCGTGCCGTACACGCAGCTCGATAAGCTGTCGAAAGGCGCGCGCGTCGTCGACTGCGTATGGAGCGTGTTCGCGTGTCACGACGTCGGCCGCGTCGAAGACGTATTGCCCGGCGAGATCGTCACGCAAGATCCGTGGGGTGAGATGGCACGCGGCCAGTACGCCGTGCTGAAGCTCGACGATCCCGACGCCGTTCACGAGCGCGTCCTGCGCGTCCGCCGCTGATGGACACGATCGTCTGGAACCTGCACGACACCGCGCACGTCTTCACGGCGTTGCTGCGGCCGTTCGCGATCTCGATGCTGCTGTATTTCTCGGGCTACTGGTTCGTGTGGTTCTCGACCCTCGCGCGCGCCGCACGGCTGACGAAGCCGTTTCGCGCGCTGACTCCCGCCGAAGCCGTCGACGTGCTCGTCGTCGTGCCGACGATGCTGCGCTCGCGCGAAGAGCTCGACGAGCTGCGCCACGCCGCGTCGACGATCGTCGGCAACGGCTATCCGGGCCGCGTCGTCACGTGCCTCGCGATCGACGGTAGCGACGTCGCGCCGAAGCTGGTCGACGAGATCGAGCGTTGGGGCCGCGCGCAACACACGCCGGTGCTCGTCGCACGCGTCGCGCAGCGCGGTGGCAAAGGCGTTGCGGTCGCGGCCGGCCTCGCACGCGCGGAGCTTGCCGTGGAGCGCGGCGAGCTCGCGAGCTTGCCGACGGTGTTCTTCAACATGGACGCCGACAGCGAGCTCGGGCCGCGCACGCTCGAGCGCATGGTCGCGAAGCTCGTGCGGCCGAAACGCCGGCCGATGATCGTCGCGTCGAACGTGCTCGTGCGCAAAGAGCACTACTGGCAAGGCATCCGCCACTTCTTCACGATGCGCGGCCAGCTCGCGCTGCAAGTCGCGCGCGAATACATGACGTCGATCAGCATCGCGCGCTGCAACTACGGCCTGCTTCCCGTCACCGGCGTCTCCGGCGCGCTCTACGCGACGTGGACCGAGCTGCATCAGCTCCAGGCGCGTCACGCGTCGTTCATGATCGATCTGAAATGGCGCGATGTCGTCATGTGGTGGCTCGGCAAGGCACCGCCGAGCTTCGCGCGCTACGCCGGCGCGCCGAACATCGCCGCGACTGCAGGCCCGGGCGACGACACCTGGCTCGCGTGGCTCGCGATGGCGTCGCACTGGCGCGATGGCAAGATCTCCGTCGAGCTGCCGCGCACGCCGGTGCACGCGCTCGGCCGGCTCGTGAAGTCGTTCTGGTTGCGGCCGATCGCGTACGACCCGGGCGCGCGCGTGTTCACCGCGACGCCGGTCACGGTGAAGACGCTGTTCAAGCAGCGCGTGCGGTGGAACTCGTCGCGCGGCTGGTTGCTCCAGCGCTTCGGCGTCATGCCGTACATGAGCTGGGAAATGGGTGCATGGGTCGTCAGCGATCTCGCGCTCACGCTGATCATTCACGCGACGATCCTCGTCGGCCTCGTCGGCTGGCCGCTCGCGTCGCGACCGGCGGCGTGGCTCGCGCTCGTCGTGCTCGGGATGGCGAGCTCGTTCGCGATCCGGTTTTGCTCGACGCTGCTCGCGCTCTTGCACGAGCACGATTTCCGCGGCCAGTGGCACAAGCTCCTCGCGGTGCCGCTGTCGGGGCCATTTCACGTCGTGTTCAACATCTTCTCGACGATCGTCGGCTTCGTGCGCGACTACCTCGGCTTCGGGCTCAACACGCACTTCGCGCCCGAAGAGACGATCGCGGCGAGCAACCGCGGTCGGCTCGCGCTCGCGTATCGCTTCACGCGCTGCACGAAGCTCGTGAAACGCGCGATCTGGCGCGGCGACGTCGCGCCGGGTTGGTTCTGGTTCGGCTTTCATCGCACGCGGTGGACCGCCAGCGGCTACGCCGGTTGGACGAACAAGGCGATCCGTTACAAGCGCGGCGGCTGCTAACGCGCCAAGCGCCACGCTTGGATCGACGAGCCACCGCCGTCGTACGAGTTGCCGGTGCCGAAGTAGATCGTGTCGTCGACGATCACCGCCGCCGATGCGACCGAGCCGGTCTGCGGCAGCTGGCGCACGATCGCACCGGTCTTGCGATCGAAGAATTGCACGGCCGATGCGAGCTCGGCGCCGAGCCCGTTGGTGCCGTCGATCACGAGGTCGTGCGTGACCGTCGTCGCCGCGGCGGAATAGCTCGCGGGTTGCTGCCACAGCACGGCGCCGGTGCGCAGATCGAACGCGTGCATGCTCGGATCTTCGAGATACGTGTCGTTCGCGTTGTCGGGCTCGCATAGCGGCGCAGCGCCGAGATAACCGTCGCCGTAGAGCGTCGACTCGAACACGGAGCTGCCGTCGAACGCGGCCGTGCCGATGAAGCCGCCGTCGGCGCCGCCGAACACGACGTTCGTCGACCACACCGGCGAACCGTCGTTCGCGCGCACGACGTAGTACGTGCCGTTCTTGTTGCCTTCGCCGATCCAGCGCTCGCCGTCGACGTCGATCACGTTCGGCGATGCGCCGAAGTCGAAGTCGCAGCCGTTGTTCGACGGGATCGGCCGGTACTTCCACGCGAGCCGGCCGCAATCGGCGTCGAGCGCGACGATCGCGTTGTGATACGGCGCGGTCGCGAACGATTGGCAATCGGCGGTGCCGAAGATCACTCGGTCGTGTGCTTCGTCGATCGCCGCCGAGCTCCACACGTCGCCGCAGCCGCGGTTTTGCGCGGGACCCGGCAACACGTGGCCGTGGGTGTCGACCTGCGGATCGACTTCGAACGCCCACGCGGTGTGACCGTCGTACGCGTCGATCGCCCAGATCCGACCGCGATAGCCGACGCCGCCGTCGACATCCGACGCGACGAAGACCTTGCCGTGATAGACGACCGGCGACGAGAAGATGCGCGCCGGATCGTTCGCATCGCGCTCGCACGCGCGCGCGTCGGGGTTGCCGCACAGCACGCGCTTCCACAGCAAGTGGCCGTCGCTCGCGCGCAGCGCGTACAGCGTCTTCTCGCCGCCGAAATAGACGACGCCGTCGACGACGGCCGCGCTCGACGCCACCGTGCCGCCGTCGGTGCCTTGGCGAACCGCGGGATCCGAAGCTGGATAGCCCTGCGCGACGCACACCGCCGGTTGCGGCAGCGACAGCGCGTCGCAATCGAGCTGGAACTTCCACCGCAAGTTGCCGGTGCGCGCGTCGAGCGAATAGAAGTAGCCGTCCCACGCGCCGACGTAGAGCGCACCGTCGACGATCGCCGGCGACGCCGAGACCGCATCGCCCGGCGTGAACGTCCACGCGAGCGCGAGCGAATTCACGTTGCTCGTATCGATCGCGGAGTCTTGCGACGCGAACGGATGATGCGGCGTGCGGCCGTACATCGGCCAATCCTCCGCACCCGCCACCGACACCGACGCCATCAACAACAACACCACACCCACCTGAATTTTCATGGTTGCGTGCGTATCACGGCTGTCGCGATCTTGTGGTGAAACCAATGTGACGCTTGCTCGTGGTCCGGCGCGAATCGCGGCCGCGGCGCGAAGCCCGACCGCACGCCGCGGCTGACCTGCGCGAGCGCGTCGACGTCTTCGGCGTCGACTTGCGACGACAACCAGCGCCGATCGCGTTCGGCGTGCTTCGCGCGATCGAGCGCGAGCTGGTACCAGACGAAGCGCGTCGTCTCCGGTCGCTCGGGCACCGGCTGGTAGACGTTTACCGAAAGCCCCCACGGATAACAGCTCAGCGCGAGGTTCGGGAACACGAACCACCACAGCGCGAACACGCGGCGTTTCGGATCGGCGAAGCGCTCCGGCAACCAGCTCGGATCGAAGCCGTCGGCGGAGTCGCGCGCGTAGACCCATTGCAGCACCGAATCGCCGTGCAGCTCGGTCCGGTACGAGCCGAGATCGATCGCATCGGCGAGCCCGCCCGGTGCGCGATGCACGAAGCCGATGTGAAAGCTGTCGAGAAAGTTCTGCGCGTGCTGCTTCCAGTTGCCGGCGACGTCGCGGATCTCGGCGGTCGTGCGCTCGGGCAGGGCCGGCATGCGCGCGAGCGAGTCGTCGATCGGCGCGAGCGACAGCGGCGCGGTCGGCGAAAAATTGACGAACGTGAGCCGCCGCCACGTCGCGACGCCGAGCCGCGCGAGCGAATCGCACGGCCGCGGAAACTCCGGCACGCCCGCGCCGAAACCTTGCTGCGATACGAACGCGCCGGTGCAATCGAAGCGGCGGCCGTGCTGACCGCACACCAGTGTCGGGCCGCGCGACGGGCCGAGCACGAGCGGATACCACGCGTGCGTGCACGTGTTCGGAAACGCGCGGAGCTCGTCGTCGTCCCAACCGCGCTGCAAGAAGATCGGCCGATCGAGCACGGTGACCGGCACGCGCGAGCCGCGCGACGCGACCTGCTCGTCGAGCGGGCGCGGATCGTCGCCGCGTTCCGGAACGACGAGCCACGACGTCGAAAAGATCGTCGCGAGCTCGCGAGCTAGAAACTCGCGGCTCGTGAACGCTTCGCCGGGGAGACCTTCGGCAATGCGAATGTCGTCATCGACGTGCATCGCACGAAGATATCAGGCGTTCGCGTCGGAGCCCGGTTTGGCCAACGGCAACGTGAAGCGGAAGCTCGCGCCTTGGCCGGCTTGGCTCTCGACCGCGATGTCGCCGCCGTGCGCCGACACGATGCCCTTCGCGATCGCGAGGCCCAGGCCGGCCCCTCCGCGACGTGCGGCGCGCGAGCCGCTCCAGTAGCGATCGAATACGTGCGGCAATTCCGGCGGCGGGATGCCGGGACCGCTGTCTCTGACCGAGATCACGGCTTCGTCGCCGCTTTGCTCGACGGCGAGATCGATCGACGTGCCCTTCGCGTGCTTGAGCGAGTTGCCGATCAGGTTCGAGAGGACCTGCAGCACGCGCTCGCGATCCGCCGATACGATGATCGGATCTTTCGGCACCGTCGCGCGCACGCTGCCGCCGGTCTCTTTCGCGGCGAGCTCGTGATCGGCGGCGGCTTGCCGCACGATCGAGTTGATGTTGACCGCGGCGCGCGCGAGTGCGAGCGCGCCGTTCTCGACCGCGCTCGCGTCGAGCAGATCCGAGATCAACCGCTCGGCGCGGCCGATCGCGCGATCGACAGCGTCGAGATAGCGCTTGCACGTATCCGGAGCTTCGTCGCGCATCGCCTCCGAGGCGAGGCTGATCGCGTGCAACGGGCCACGTAGATCGTGCGAGACGACGGCGAGCACTTCGTCGCGCGCGTGCGCGGCGGCCGTCAGCGATTGCCGCTTGGCTTGTTCGACCTCGACGCTGCGAATCGCGTAGCGAACGCGCAAGCCGAGCCGTCGCGGCGACAGATCGCTGCGGAGCACGAAATCGGTGATTCCGGCATCGACCGCTTGCTGCAGCTTCTCTTCGTCGTTGCCGCCGACGAACACGATCGGCGTGATCACCCCGGCGGTGCGCAACGCCGCGACGAACGCCGCACCGCCGATCGGTGGCACGTCTTCGTCGACGAACATGCAGTCGTACGGCCCGGTGCCGATCTCGACGCGCGCCTCGGCTGCGCCGGGCGCCTCGACGATCTCGCCATCGATCGCGGCGCGCAGCGCATGGCGCTGACCGGATTCGCCGCCTACGACGAGGATGCGCAACATGACTCCGAGCTGAGTTTACTCGAGGTCGTCGGCCGGCAAACTGCTACCGGCACCGTTACTGGGCGGCGGCGGCGTTGCCGAACGCGCGAGCGAGTCGTCGTGCCACTTGGGCGGCGTGAGCGGCGGGGTCGACATCGACGTCGGCGTCTCGTCCTTGCGATCCGCACGCGGCTCCTCGAGCCGGCGATACAGCGAGCGCCGATCGATGCCGAGGATGCGCGCCGCATGCGTCTTGTTGCCGCCGACGGCGTTGAGCACCTGACGGACGTAGCGACGCTCCATCTCGTGCAACGTGATCAGCTCGCCCGGCGATTCGGTCGTGATCACGATCTTGCTGCTCTGGTGCTCTTGGATCTTCGCCGGCAGGTCGTCGACG
This sequence comes from Kofleriaceae bacterium, assembly GCA_036490255.1. Taxonomy (GTDB): domain Bacteria; phylum Myxococcota_A; class Polyangia; order Haliangiales; family Haliangiaceae; genus JABFXX01. The sequence continues at coordinate 843 of DASXEF010000904.1, read as the reverse complement.
GTGATCTCGTCGAGCCGGCACAGCGCGACCGCGCGCTCCATGCTGTTCTCGAGCTCGCGAACGTTGCCCGGCCAGTCGTAATCCATCAGCAGGCGCGCGGCCGGACCCGAGATGCCCTGCACGGGCTTGCTCGTGCGGCCGGCGATCCGCTTCAAGAAGTACTGCGCGAGCAACAGGATGTCGCCGGCGCGCGAGCGCAGCGGAGGCACCGGAATCGCGACGACGTTGATGCGATAGAACAAGTCTTCGCGGAACCGCTTCTCTTCGACCTCGGTCTCGAGATCGCGATTCGTCGCGGTGATCACGCGCGCTTCGAACGGCACTTCTTCGTCGCCGCCGACCGGGCGAACCTTGCGCTCCTGCAGGACGCGCAACAGCTTGACCTGCATCTCGATCGGCATCTCGCCGACCTCGTCGAGGAAGATCGTGCCCGCGCCGGCCTGCACGAACAGACCCGCGCGCGAGCGCTTCGCATCGGTGAATGCGCCGCGCACGTGGCCGAACAGCTCGCTCTCGAGGAGCGGCGCCGGCATCGCGGCGCAGTTCACGGCGACGAACGGCTGGTCGCGGCGCGGCGACAGGTTATGCAGTGCGCGAGCGACGAGCTCTTTGCCGGTGCCGGACTCGCCGGTCACGAGCACGGTCGCGTCGCTGTCGCTGACGCGCCGGATGAGCTCGACCGTCTCGCGGATCGCGGGCGAGTTGCCGGCGATACCGTCGATCGGGACTTCGCGATCGGCGTGCGAGCGGAGCCGCTTGACCTCGCGGCGGAGGTTCAAGTGCTCGAGCGCGCGGCCGACGGCGATCGCGAGCGCGTCGACTTTGACGGGCTTCGTGATGAAG
>DASXEF010000871.1:0-1868 GCA_036490255.1 Kofleriaceae bacterium | reverse complement strand
CGACCGGCTGCTCTCGATCATCGAGCTGCAGAACGTGATCGCCGCCGCGGCATTCAACACCGACGAGATCATGCGGCTCGTCGCCGAGCGCGCGGTTGGCCTCACCGACGCCTCATCCGCGACGGTCGAGCTCGTCGAGGGCGATGACGTCGTCTGCCGCGCGTCGTCGGGCGCGACCCATCAGCTCGGCCTGCGCCGCTCGCAAAAGTCGACGTTCAGCGGCCGCTGCGTCACCGAGCGCAAGCCGGTGCGCTCGCCCGACGCGAAGCAGATCTGCGTGCCGCTCATCCACGGCGAGCACGTCGTCGGCGTGCTCGGTGTCGCGCGCACGACCGGCGAGCTCGCGCCGGAGGCCACCGAGATCCTGCGCCTGCTCGCGCAGATCATCGCGATCCCGCTGCACAAGACGCGCAGCTTCCCGCGCCCGCGCTACGACAACACGCACGACGCGCTCACCGGCCTGCTCAATCGCCGCGCGTTCGAGGAGCGCGTCGGCGTCGAGCTCGCACGCCACCGCCGCTACCAACAATCGTTCAGCCTCGCGCTGCTCGATCTCGACGGCTTCAACACCGCGAACGATCGCTTCGGCGAAGCCGGCGGCGACGAGCTGCTCCGCACGATCGGCACGATCCTCGGCAAGCACACGCGCGTGATGGACGCGTGCTTCCGGCTCGGCGGCGACGAGTTCGCGATCGTGATGCCCGGCACCGCGTTCGAAGGCGCGCGGATCGTCGTCGAACGCTGCCGCACGCACATCGCCGAAGCAAACCTGCTCGAAGGCACGGTCACCGCATCGGTCGGCATCGTCGAAGCGACCGAAGCCGACGAAGCGCTCGAGAGCCTCGCCGAGCGCGCCGACGCCGCATTGCGCGCCGACAAGTCCGCGCGCAAGACCTGATCGTCACCTGCACAGCGCTCGCAACACCGGCAGCGCCTGGCGAAATACCGCCGGCTGGATCGTGTCGGCGCACACCGCCGCGGCGTCTTTCTTGTGGCCTCCCGCACGCAGCTCGCGAATCAGCGCCGCGCGCTCCGGATAATCCCACGCGAACGATGGGTTCGCGACGAGCTCGCCCAAGATCGCGGCGGCCTTCGCGTGATCGCCCGCGAGCTCGGCAACGCTTGCATCGGCAATCCGCGCGTCGCGCTCCGACGCGCCATCGCGCACGATCAAGCTCGCATCGCCGACCACCGCGGCCGCGAGGTTCGACAGTCGATGATAGCCACGCGCGGGCTCGCGCTTCGACTGCTCGGCGAGCAACGCGACGAGCTCGCGCGTCTCGGGCACCATGCGCGCGCTGATCACGACCTCGCCGAGCGCTTCGAGCTGGTAGAACGTGCGGCCGTTGAGCCGGCCGGCATCGCGATCCGCGATCACGTCTTGCCACGCCGCTGCGACTTCGTCGCGCGCGACCGCGAGCTTGCCGGCTTCGAGCGCGCTCGCGACGCGATACGTCGTCGCGTCGAGCCCGGGCCCGAGATCATCCGGCAACGGCTCGCCGAGGATGATCTGCGCCCACAGCTTGAACGGCGCCGCGTTCGCCGCCGCGACGTCTTTATACTGGCGTTGCGACAGCTCGATCCACGCGCGACTCTCGCTGGCCAGCCCGATGAAGTAGCCGGCAGCTTCGGCGTCGCGTCGCGCGACCGCGTACTGCCACGGGTGAATCGTCGCCGGCTTGAAATGCGAATCCTCGTCGAGCGTGCGCTTGAAATCGCCGAGCGCCGCCGTGAATCGACCGTCGTGCCAGTTCGCTTCGCCGAGATAATAGAGCACCTCGCGGCGGTCACTCTGCGTCTTCGCTTCAGCCTCGAGCGGCTCGAGCGTCTCGCGCGCGCCGCGAAAATCGCGCTTGAGATACAGCAGC
>DASXEF010000869.1:0-4119 GCA_036490255.1 Kofleriaceae bacterium | reverse complement strand
ACCACAGCGTCAAGGTCTCGTTCATCGTCACGATCCAACAGCTCGCGCGCGATCAGTTCACGATCCAGGTGCGGCCGCGGACGTGGCAATACATCGCCGGTAGCCCGCAGATGCGCGAGCTCGAGCTCGGCGATCCGAGCTTGCCGCCGTGGGTGCTCGGTCGCGCCGATCATCTCTCGCTCGCGATCTACGACCGCACGAAGAGCTTTCAGGTCGCCGCGCCGCGCTAGTTTTGTAGTACGACACCGGCATGCGGAACCTCGTTATGTCGGTTGCGGTCGTGCTCGCGTGCGCCGCATGCGGCCCATCGTCGTCGGAAGTTTCTGGCGCGAAGACCGCGCACTATCACGGCGACAAGACGCAGCTCTTGCAAGCCGCCGTGCAAGCCGCGCAGGCGAAGTATCGCGTCGAAAAGATCGATCAGAACGCGCTGAGCTTCCAGACCAGCGGTCGCTGGTACACGCCTGAAGGTCTCGCCGCCGCCGAGAGCGGCGAGGACATGCGCCAGGTCCCCGACAAGAGCTTGTCGATCGCGTTCGTCGTGACGCTGCGTCCCGACGGCGACTCGTACGTCGTCGACATCAAGTCGCTGATGATCCGCTACCTCGCCGGTAGCCCGAAGCCCGAGCCGATCAGCGAAGACGATCCGAGCGTGCCGGGCTGGGCGACGGGCAAGAAAGACGCGCTCGCGCTCGACGTGCACGACGGCCTCAAGCAGTGGGAAGTGCAAACCGTGCCGGGCAACGTCACGCCGCCCGCGCCGGTGAACACGCCCGCGACCTCGCCCGCGCCGAACGCGCCGGCGCCGTCGCCCGATGGCTCGGCCGCGCCGACGCCGTCGCCCGCCTCGTGATTCGCGTCGATGGCTTGATCGTCGACGGCGACGATCGCGTCGGCGAGGGCGGATTCTTGGCGATCCGCCGGCTGCATCTGCGCAACGCGCGCGGCGATGGCTCGACGTCACCGCCGTACGTGTGCGACGTGATCGCGCGGCCGTACGGCCAAGACGCCGTCGTCGTCGCCGTGTTTTCACGCGATCGCGTGCTGCTGCGGCAGTGCTTGCGCCCCGCGCTCGTGTTCGGCCGCGATGCCGATGCCGCGCCGCTGCCCGAGCCGGCACCGGAGCTGATGCTCGAAGAGCTCGTCGCGGGCATCGTCGAGGTCGGCGATCGCGGCGAGCTCGGGTTGCGCGCACGCGCTGCCGCCGAGGTCCGCGAAGAAGCCGGCTTCACCGTCGATCCGGAGGCGGTGATCTTGCTCGGCGCCGGCATGCTGCCGTCGCCCGGCTGCATGGTCGAGAAGTTCTACTTCACCGCCGTCGAGGTCGATCCGGACGCGCAGCACGCGCCGGTCGGCGACGGCTCGCCGATGGAAGAGGGCGCATCGACGCGCTGGATATCGATCGACGACGCGATCGACGCGTGCGTGCGCGGCGAGCTCTGCGATCTCAAGACCGAGCTCGGCGTGCGCCGATTGCGCGAGCATCTCGCTACCGCACGGGGTGCGGCCGGCTGAGCGCGATCGCGATCACCGCGCGATCGCCCGCGGAATCGGCGGCGGTGGTCGGCGAGCGCCCCACGTCGCCACGATCACGAGCAGGCTGTAGCCGAGCATGACGGCGCCGTACGCCTCGCGAACGAAATTTTCGAGCCGCGTCGCATCGCTGCACGGCTCGGGCGCCACGCTCGCGAAGCAGTAGACGGCGAACGTGACGAGCGCGAACGACGGCAGCCAGCGAGCGCGCGTGGTGCGCAACACGTATGCGAGCACGCCGGGCGCGACCAACGTGAGCAGGAAGAATTCGACGACGATCGCCATCGCCCGTACAGCCTAGCGCGGCGATCGACGCTGCGCCTGCGCGTCTAGCTCGCTTCGGCGCGCGTCTTGAGCGCCGCCGCGAATTCGTCGAAGGCCGGCTGCATGTCGGGGATCGATTTCTCGATCAGCTTCGACATCGGCCCGGAGAACACCTCGCGCATGTGAAACTCGACCGCATCGCCGCTCGGCGTCAGCGTGTACGTGCGCACGCCTTTGAACAAGCCGAGCGGCATGCCGCCGGTCCACACCATCTTCGCCGGCTTGTCGAGCTCGCTGACCTTGACCGGGAACGCGCGGCCCGGGCTGAGCTTGACGAAGACTTTGATCTTCTTGCCGAGCACGACGGCGCCTTCAGTCTTGTCGACGGTCGGGTTCCAGCTCGGCCACTCAGGCAGATCGACGAGCAGGTCCCAGATCGTCTCGCGCGGCGCGCGGATCAGCGTCTTGGTCTCGGTGACTCGCATGCATCACCGGTAACACAGGAGTTACCGGTGCTCAAGCGCGTGCGCGGCGAGCGCCGGTAACAAGATGTCCCACGACTGCTCGAACTTGGCGGCGCGCTGGCCCCAGATCGCTTCGCTCGCCGGCAGCGGGCGATGCTCGATCGTGATCGTCGTGCCGGCGTCGCTCGGCTCGAACCGCACCGTGACCTGGGTCGGATGATCGGCGTCGCTGCCGGGATAGAAGTCGAGCACGAGTCGGTCACCGGGCGTCCACTCGCGCACGACGCCGAGCTCGACCTCGCGGCCGTCGCTCGCGCGCTCGTAGAAGCGGCCGGTCGCGAGCATCGCGATCGCGCTGTGCGGATCGTTGGTGTGGCGGCGCGCAGGCGGCCACCACGCCGACGCTTGCTCGGTGAACAGCTCGAACGCGCGCTTCGGATCGCATGCGAGCTCGGCGCGCTTGACGATCACTTGCGCGCGAGCTCCTGCAGCCGCGCGAGCGCGGTATCCCAGAACTCGTCGAGGAACGCGTGGACCGGCGCGAGCCCAGCGACGCGCACCGCGCACACGTGATGCTTGCCGCGCGCGTGGGTCTCGATCAAGCCGGCTTGCTCGAGCACGCGCAGGTGGCGCGAGACCGCCGGTCGGCTCACCGGCACGCGGCGCGCGAGCTGGCCGACGGTGAGCGGCTTGGTGCGCAGCGCGCGCAACAGATCGCGGCGAACGGCGTTGCCCAGTGCGTCGAACGGATTCACCTTAGGTAACTTAGACGTTACCATCAGCGATCGCTAGGGCGCTCGGGGGGCTCGGTCTGTGCACGCGGCGGCTCGCTCGGTGGATCGGCTTTGCCGCCCGATGCGCGCGCGTACTCGTCGAGCTTGCGGTAGAGCGTCTTGCGATCGAGGCCGAGCCGCTGCGCGGCGCGCGTCTTGTTGCCGGCCTCGTCGGCGAGCACGGCTTCGATGAACTCGCGCTCGAGATCGGCGAGCGTCATCCGCCGCGCGACAGCCGCGCCCAAGAAGTCGGCGGGCTTGCGCTCGCGGATCTGCGCCGGCAGATCTTCATCGGCGATCAGCTCGCCTTGGCACAGCGCGACGCCGCGCTCGAGCACGTTCATGAGCTCGCGCACGTTGCCGGGCCAGTTGTACGTGAGCAACAGCTGCTGCGCTTCGGGCGCGAGCCGCATCCGGCGCGGCGGCGTTTGCTTCGCGCCGAGGCTCGCGAGCACGTGCTCGGCGAGCGGCACGATGTCTTCCGGGCGCGAGCGCAGCGGCGGCAGATCCAAGTGGATCACGTTGAGCCGGTAGTACAGATCTTCGCGGAAGCTGCCGTCGGCGAGCATCGCCTCGAGCTGCTTGTTGGTCGCCGCGACGACGCGAACGTCGACGCGCTGGTTCTTGGTCGCGCCGAGTGGCCGCACTTCGTGCTCTTGCAGCGCGCGCAGCAGCTTCGCCTGCAGCGGCAGCGCGAGCTCGCCGATCTCGTCGAGGAAGATCGTGCCGCCGTCGGCTTCGACGAACAGGCCGTTCTTGTCGGCGCGCGCATCCGTGAACGCACCCTTCTTGTGGCCGAACAATTCGCTCTCGATCAGCCCTTCGGGCACCGCCGCCAGATTCACGCCGACGACCGGGCCGGCCGAGCGCGTCGCGTTGTAGTGGATCGCGCGCGCGATCAGCTCCTTGCCGGTGCCGCTCTCGCCGGTGACCAGCACGCTCGCGGTCGAGCCCGCGATGCGCTGCACCATCGCGATCACGTCGCGCATCGATTGGCTCTTCGCGATGATGCTGCCGAGCCCGAAGCGCTCCTCGACCTCGCGCTGCAGCCGCGCGACTTTCGTGCGCAGCGCTTTCTCGCCGAG
>DASXEF010000847.1:0-9989 GCA_036490255.1 Kofleriaceae bacterium | reverse complement strand
GCTCCAGCAGCTCGTACTTGTCTAGGACCTCACCAACCTGGATCAACGCATCAACTCCGCCATGACAGAAGTGTCAGGCCGATCATCCGACGTTCATTAGTCCAGGCGAATCCCCGACCGGTTGTCTAACTGGATGATGCTACGCCCCTTCTCGAGGGATCGACAAGGGTAGGTGGATGATCCACTCTGACGTTTCGGTCACGTCTCTTGACTTGACCTCGCGCCTCCAGTACCTAACGCACCTCTCTAGGCACGTAGCTCAGTGGGAGAGCACTACCTTGACACGGTAGGGGTCCGCGGTTCAATCCCGCGCGTGCCTACGAATTCTCGTACGATAGCCCGATGCGCACCTCTGTCGTCGCGCTGATCGTCGCGGGATGCTCGTTCCGGCCGCAGCCGGCCACGTCCGGCGACGACGACATGACCGGCGGCGATGCCGGCATGCCGACCGATGGCCCTGGCTCCGATGCCGACAGTGCGCCGGTCTGCGCGACGCCCGGCACGATCCAGGACGACTTCACGATGGCGGGGCTGAAGCCGCAATGGCTCCCGTTCACGATGGCCGGCGGCTCGACGGTCGCCGTTGCCAACAACGACCTCGTGCTGACGGTCGGCGGTGGTCAAGGCGCGACCGCCGGCGTGTTCTCGCGGCACGCGATCGACCTGACGCGCGGCCGGATCGAAGCCGAAATCGTCTCGCCGCTCACCGGCAGCGGCGCGACCGGCCTCTACGCCGGACCGGACTACACGCACTTTGCCGGCATCTCGCTGCAAAACGGCCAGCTCGTCACCGGCGTGATCGACGGCGTCTCGCAACACATCACGTTGTCGACCTACGATCCGAGCGCGAAGTATTGGCAGCTGCACGAGCTCGGCGGCACGCTCGCGTTCGAGACCTCGACGGACGGCGTGACGTTCGCGGCCGTCGGCTCGGCGGTCGCGAGCCCGACGTGGATCTCGGATGCGTTCATCACGCTCAGCGCCGGAGGCACTGCCGGCAGCGCGACGATCACGAACGTCGACACGCTGCAGCCGAGCGCGCCGTGGTGCAGCGTCGACGAGCTTCACGACACGTTCCCGGCGGGCGACGAACAGTGGGACGGCACGCCACCGGCGGGGAAGGGCTGCGCGTTCGTGCTGTCGGGCGAGGCGACCGTCGATATCTCGATGGGCGCGACCTGCGCGTTCGGCACGTCGTACGCGTGGGACTTCACGACCAGCGCGATGGTCATCAAATGGGGCGCGATCACGCCGGCGGCGAGTGGATCGTTCTCGCCGCTGATCGCGCTGCAGCCCGACATGGGTCCGATCTGGGGCATCTACATCACCGGCACGCAGATCTGCGGCCCGATGCCGACGATGAACTGCAAGACCTACACGTTCGATCCGACCGGTAGCGATGCGTACTGGCAGCTCGCCGAATCCGGCGGCATGCTCACGGTGTCGAGCAGCGCCGACGCCACGACGTGGTCGACCGTGGAGACGATGGCCGATCCGTTCACGCCGCTCGTCGGCGAGATCGAGCTCGGCGCGGTCGCGACCGGCGGCGCGCAAACCGACGCGGTCACGTTCGACGCCGTGAACTGACAGCCTCGACACGCTCGGGGTCTTGCCGCAAGATGCGCCGGTCATGGCAGCAGAAGAAGACAGCTTGCTCGGCGGCACGCCGCAGCTCACGCCGCTCGAGACGATCCGTCACTCCGCGGCGCACGTGATGGCGAAGGCGGTGCAGCGGCTGTTTCCGGGCACGAAGGTCACGATCGGTCCGCACATCGAGAACGGGTTCTATTACGACTTCGATCGCAAGGAGCCGTTCACCGAGGATGACCTCGCGCTGATCGAAGCGGAGATGAAGAAGATCGTCGACGCGAACGAGCCGTTCATCCGCCACGAGATCTCGCGCAACGACGCGATCGCGATGTTCGACAAGATGGGCGAGACCTACAAGGTCGAGCTGATCAACTCGTTCCCGCCCGACTCGACGATCACGTACTACACGACCGGCGATTGGCTCGATCTCTGTCGCGGCCCGCACGTCCGCTACACGAACCAGATCAAGGCGTTCAAGTTGATGTCGGTCGCCGGCGCGTACTGGCGCGGCAACAGCAAGAACCCGCAGCTGCAGCGGATCTACGGCACGGCGTTTCCGAACAAGACCGAGCTCGCCGCGTACTTGACGCTGCTCGACGAAGCGAAGAAGCGTGATCACCGAAAGCTCGGCAAAGAGCTCGACCTGTTCGCGTTCCATCCGGCCGCGCCGGGCGCCGTGTTCTGGACCGCGAACGGCACGATGATGTTCACGACGCTGCAGCAGGCGATGCGCCGGATGTGCCTCACGAACGGTTACGCCGAGATCAAGACGCCGCTGCTGTACAACAAGACGCTCTGGGAAAAGAGCGGTCACTGGGGCAAGTACCGCGAGAACATGTTCCTGATCTTGGATCCGGAAGCGGATCCGACGGCGTCGGAAGAAGATCGCGCGAGCTTCTCGCTCAAGCCGATGAACTGCCCGTCGCATCACTTGTTCTACGAGATGAAGCGGCGCAGCTATCGCGAGCTGCCGCTGCGCTTGCACACGCAAGACGTCTTGCACCGCAACGAAGCGACCGGCGTGCTGAGCGGCTTGACGCGCGTGCGTCAGTTCCAACAAGACGACGCGCACATCTACTTGATGGAATCGCAGATCGCCGACGAGGTCGCGCGGCTCACCAAGCTGATCGTCAAGGTCTACGAAGCGTTCGGCCTGACGTACACCGCGAAGTTCGCGACGCGTCCCGACAAGAAGATCGGCGACGACGCGCTGTGGGACAAAGCCGAGGCCGCGCTGCAAGCCGCGCTCGAAGCGACCGGCATGGCGTACGAGCTCAAGCCCGGCGACGGCGCGTTCTACGGACCGAAGATCGACTTCGACGTCGCCGATAGCCTCGGCCGCAAGTGGCAGCTCGGCACGATCCAGCTCGACTACAACGCGCCCGAGCGCTTCAACCTCGAGTACATCGGCGCCGACAACGCGCACCATCGACCGGTCGTCATTCACCGCGCGATCTACGGCAGCATCGAGCGCTTCATCGGCATCTTGATCGAGCACTACGCCGGCAACTTCCCGGTGTGGCTCGCGCCGGAGCAAGCGCGGATCTTGCCCGTTGCCGAGCGTCATCACGAGTTCGCCGACAAGGTCGCCGATCAGCTGCGCGCGGCCGGTATCCGCGTCGAGATCGACCGCTCGCACGGCAAGCTCGGTGCGATGATCCGCGACGCGCAGCTCGCGAAGATCCCGTACGCGCTCGTCGTCGGCGACAAAGAAGTCGGCGCGAATTCGGTCTCGCCGCGTAAGCACGGCGTCGGCAAAGAGGCCGATCTGGGCCTGGTTGCCCTCGACGAATTCATCGGCCGGATCGGCAAAGAAGCCGAAATCCCGTTCTAACGGCAGTGGATCGTTCGGGTTCTCACGACGCCGCGAGACAGCCGGCCACGCTTGTTGTACAACCTGCGCCAGTCACTATCAGAGAGATTTCAAGAAGCATGGAATTGAACCAATGAACGGACGGCCGCCTGGTGGTCGTTTCGACCGCCGCCGCCCGGAGCAGGGCCTTCGCATCAATCATCGCATTCGCGTTCCGGAGATCCGCGTGATCGCGGAAGAGGAACAGCTCGGCATCATGCCGACGCACGAAGCGCTTCGCCTCGCCGAAGAGCGCGGGCTCGATCTCGTCGAGATTTCGCCGCGCGCGTTTCCACCGGTCTGCCGGATCATGGATTACGGCAAGTACAAGTACGAGGAAGCGAAGAAGAAGCAGCAGGCTCGCAAGCGCGCTTCGACCGTCGAGACCAAAGAGATCAAGTTCCGGCCCAAGACCGAAGAGCACGATCTCGCCTTCAAGGTGAAGCACGTCCGTCGCTTCGTCGAAGGCGGTAACAAGGTCCGGCTCGCCGTCGTGTTCCGTGGCCGCGAGATCACCCACCCGCAAACGGGTATGGCGATGCTCAACAAGGTCGTCGAGATGTGCGCTGACATCGCGACGGTCGAGGCCACTCCGAACATGGAAGGCCGGCGCATGATCATGGTGATCGCTCCCAAGCCGGGAGTGGTCCGCAAGGCGCTCGAGGCCAAGAAGGCCCAGGCCGCCGCCGCGCAGGCTGCCGAAGCTGCGAAAAAGAACCAGCCTCAGGGCTCCAAGCCCGTAGCTGCGCCCCCGCCGCCGCCGGATGAGGACGATCTCGATGAAGACGAGATCAACGCCGACATCGACGACGAGGACGACGACGACGGCGACGACGCCCCGTCGTAAAGCTGCACATTAGGGCTTGCGTCCTCGAGCGGTTCCGGGCATAAGAACCAGCCTTCCCGCGGACGTAGCTATGCCCAAGGTCAAGACTCATTCCGGCGCCAAGAAGCGGTTCAAAAAGACCGCCTCCGGCAAGTTCAAGTTTGCGCACACCTTCAAGCGCCACCTGCTCACGGGTCGCAGCAAGAAGCGCAAACGGCAGGCGCGCAACGGCGCGTACGTGCCGACGGCGCACCATCACCAGATCGATATCTTGCTGCCGTACGCCTAGGTAGTAGAAGGACCAACGAACATGCCCCGCGCTAAACGAGGATTCAAAGCTCGCCGCCGTCGCAACCGCCTGCTGAAGTGGGCGAAGGGCTTCCGCGGCAAGCGCAGCAAGTGCCATGCGGTCGCGAACGAGTCGGTGCAGCACGCGTGGCTGCACATGTACCGCTCGCGCAAGCAGCGGAAGCGCGACTTCCGCGCGCTCTGGATCCAGCGCATCAATGCGGCTGCTCGCATCCAGGGCATCAGCTACTCGAAGCTGATCGGCAAGCTCGGCAAGGCCGCGATCGAGCTGAACCGGAAGATGCTCGCCGAGATCGCGATCAGCGATCCCGTCGCGTTCGAGGCGATCGTCAAGGCGTAGGCCGCGGTCACTTCTCCACCCAACAGCTAGAGTGACGGCGGCCTCGCAAGGGTCGCCGTTTTTCGTTTATGTGCCCACCGCGAGCGAAGCGAGCGGACTTATGACGACAGCAGACATCATCTCCAGCCTCGACAAGCTCGAGGCTCAGTTCAACGCCGACGTCGCCGCGCTCGGCGACGAGCAAGCGATCCGCGCGACGCAGGCGCAGTACCTCGGCAAGACCGGTCACGTCTCCGAGCTGATGAAGGCGCTGCGCACGCTGCCCGCTGCCGACAAACCCGTCGTCGGCGCCGCCGCGAACAAGGTCAAGCAGGCGATCGAGCAGCTCGTCACGCAGGCGCTAGACGCGCTCGCGAACGCGGCGGCGAAAGCGGATCTCGAGCGCCGCGTCGACGTCACGCTGCCGGCGAGCCCGGTCGGCGGCGGCCATTTGCATTTGCTCACGCAAGTGCGGCTCGAGGCCGTGCAGATCTTCGCCGAGCTCGGCTTCGTCGTCGCCGAAGGTCCGCAGATCGAGACCGACTGGCACAACTTCGAGGCACTCGGAATTCCCAAGCACCATCCCGCGCGCGACATGCAGGACACGTTCTTCATCGCCGACGACATCCTGCTGCGCTCGCACACGAGCCCGGTGCAGATCCGCACGATGCAGGCGCTACGCGCGGCGGGTGCATCGACGTTGCCGCCGATCCGGATCGTCGCGCCCGGCCACGTCTATCGCCGCGATGACGATCCGACGCACAGCCCGATGTTCACGCAGCTCGAAGGCCTCGCAGTCGACACCGACATTTCGTTCGGCGATCTCAAAGGCACGCTGCTGCACTTCGTGAGGCGCTTCTTCAAGCGCGATCTCGCGCTGCGCTTGCGGCCGAGCTACTTCCAGTTCACCGAGCCATCGGCCGAAGTCGACATGCAGTGCACGTTCTGCGGCGGTCCCGGCTGCCGGCTGTGCAAGCAAACCGGCTGGCTCGAGATCGGCGGTAGCGGCATGGTCGATCCCGTCGTGTTCGAGCACGTCGGCATCGATCCCGAGCGTTACACCGGCTTCGCGTTCGGCATGGGCCTCGAGCGCATGGCGATGCTTCGTCACGCGGTCAACGACATCAAGTACTACTACGAAGGCGACATTCGCTTCTTGGAGCAGTTTTAAATGCGCGTCCTCTGGAGCTGGCTGGTCGAGCTCTGCGATCTCGACACGCAACCGACGCCCGCCGAAGGCGCCGCGGCGCTGACGCGCGCCGGCATCGAGATCGAGGGCATCGAGGATCTCGGCAAGGCGTTCTCGGGCGTCGTCGTTGCCGAAGTGGTCGCGAAGCGGCCGCATCCGAGCGCCGACAAGCTGACGCTCGTCGACGTGATCACCGAGCGCAACGGTACGGCGACGCAGGTCGTGTGCGGCGCGAGCAACGTCCCCGAGGCGGGCCGGCGCGTGTTGTGGGCGCAGATCGGCGCGAAGCTGCCGAGCGGCATCACGCTCGCGGCGAAGGCCGTGAAGGGCATCGAGTCGCCCGGCATGTTGTGCGCGGAAGACGAGCTCGGGCTGTCGCAAGATCACGCCGGCATCATCGTGTTGCCGGACGACGATCGGACGCCGCTCGGTGCACCGGCGCAACAGGCGCTCGGGCTTGCCGACCACGTGCTCGAAGTCTCGGCGCCGGCCAATCGCGGCGATGTCCTCGGCCATCTCGGCGTCGCGCGCGAGCTGTGCGCGATGCTCGGCGGCAAGATCATCATGCCCGATGCCGATCTGTCGGCGTTCGGCGGCGCGAGCGGACCGCACGACGTCGACATCGCGATCGATTCGCCCGACGCGTGCGCGCGTTACGTCGGCGGCGTGATCGCGGGGCTCAGCGTGCGACCGTCGCCGGCGCGGATCCAGCAGCGGCTGCGCGCCGTCGGCGTCCGCGCGATCTCGAGCCTCGTCGACGTCACCAACTACGTGATGTTCGAGCTCGGCCAACCGCTGCACGCGTTCGATGCCGACACGATCAAGTCGGCGATTCGCGTCGGCTTCGCCGGCGAGGGCGAGCAGTTCCAGACGCTCGACGGCGTCACGCGGATGCTCGGCGGCAACGATCTGCTGATCCACGACGGCGCGACGCCGATCGCGCTCGCCGGCGTGATGGGCGGCGCCGCGACGGAAGTCAAAGCGACGACGACGCGCGTGCTGCTCGAAGCCGCGAGCTTCCAGGCGCTGCTCGTGCGCCGCACGGCGAAGCGCTTGAACCTGCCGTCGGAGGCGTCGCTGCGCTTCGGCCGCGGCGTCGATCCCGAGCTCGCAGGCTTCGCGTGGCGACGCGCGGCCGCGCTGCTCTGCCGGATCGCGCGCGATGCCGGCGATTCGCCGACGGTGCCGAACGCGCCGCGCGACGCGTATCCGGGCAAGCGCACGATCGATCCGATCCGCGTGCGGCTCTCGCGCGTGCAGCGGATCACGGGCGTCGCGCTCGACGCGACCGCGTGCACGGCCGCGCTCGAACGGCTCGGCTGCGCGGTGCAGACGACCGGCGACGCGCTGACCGTGACGCCGCCGTCGGCGCGCGCGGATCTCACGCGCGAGGTCGACGTGATCGAAGAGATCATTCGCGTCCACGGCTACGAGCACGTGCCGTCGACGCTGCCCGCCCTCCGCGAGGCGCCCGGCATTCCCGACGCCGACCGCGCCGACGCCGCGCGTGCAGCACTCGCCGCGGCCGGTGCGTCCGAGGCGATCACGTACGGCTTCCAGTCGGCGGACCGCTGCGCGTCGCTCGGCTTGCCCGGCAGCGATCGCCGGAGTCAGCCGATCGCGATCAAGAACCCGATGAGCGGCGAGCAGGCCGTGATGCGCACGTCGCTGTTGCCGAATCTGGGCGCCGCGATCGCGCGCAACCAGAGCTTCGGCCGCGGCGATGTCTGCATCTTCGAGGTCGGCAGCGTGTTCTTGCGCCGCGGCGAAGGCATGTCCGAGCGGCCGATGCACGAGCTCGCCGACGAGCCGGTGTGGGCCGCGGGCGTGATCGCCGGCAAGCGGGCAGGGCGCATCGGCGACGGCCCGGCGTGGGACGTGTTCGACGCCAAGGCGCTCGCGCTCGAGACGATCCGCGCGGTCGCCGGTCCGATCGCAGTCCGCACGCTCGTCGCGAGCGTTCCGTACTTGCATCCCGGCGTCGCGGGCGCGCTCGCGATCGACGACATCGGCACGATCGGCTGGTTCGGCGAGCTCCATCCCGACGTGCGTGCGAAGCTCGGCATTGTCGGCAAGGCGTTCGCGTTCGAAGTCGATCTCGACGCGCTGCCGATCGCGCCGCCGGCGGCGATGCACGCGATCGCGAAGTATCCCGGCTCCGATCGCGACGTCTCGCTGCTGCTCGCCGAAGCGATTCCCGCGGCGCGCGTGCAACAAGTGATCGCCGATGCGAAAGAGCCGTTGATCGCCGGCGTGCGACTGCTCGAGGACTATCGCGACGCGAAGCTCGGCGCCGGCAACAAGAGCATGCTGTGGTCGATCGCGTACCGCTCGCCCGAGCGTACACTCACGATCGCGGAGGTCGACAAAGCGCACGAGCAGATCGTGCGGCGGCTCGTCGAGCAACTTCCGGCGCAGCAACGTTAACGATGAGCTATCCGTTCGGCAGCTGGGTGATGATCGATCGTCTTCCCGACGAGCCGATCGTCGCGTTCGTCTATCTGGATCCGCGCGCGGGACCGTCGGCGAAGGGCGGGCTCGCGAGCGACCGCGATTTCGCGCGCATGCCGTCGCGCACG
Source organism: Kofleriaceae bacterium (assembly GCA_036490255.1). Classification (GTDB taxonomy): domain Bacteria; phylum Myxococcota_A; class Polyangia; order Haliangiales; family Haliangiaceae; genus JABFXX01. The sequence goes on along the minus strand of DASXEF010000847.1, from coordinate 1,325 downwards.
ATCCGCTTGACGCCGACCACGCCGCTGCGCGAGCTGTCGCAAGAAGAGCTGGTCGCGCAGCGCCTGCCGGCATCGCCCGATTGGCTGCGCATGTACGGCCCGCAACCGCTGCCGCAATCGCCGTGGCACGAAGATCCGCTGCTCGCCGGCAAGTTTCACGGGCAATATCCCGACGACATCCAGGCGCTCGTGCACGACGGCGATCCGCGGCGCACGCGGCGCGGTCCCGAGCTGTGCTGGGTGCGCGTGCTGCGCGTCGAGCGCGCGCCGACGCGTCAGGTCGATGCCGGGTTCGAGCCGAGCCGCCACGTCTACATCGCCGAGCTGCTCAACCAGCCGCACACGCTCGACAGCGTGAAGCGCGGCGATCGCATCAAGCTCATCTCGGTCCACGGCCTGCCGCATCCGCTCCACGTCACCGACGCGTACCTGGCCGAGCGCGAGCAATGGATGATCACGCCGTGCGACAAGTGCGGCGCGAGCGAGTGCTTCGATCCGCCGAGCGTCATGGCCGCCGTGCGCTTCCCCGATGCGCCCGCCGACTCGGTGATCGAGGCGTTCACGTCGTTTTGCTCGCATTGCGGGGGAATCCAGCAACTTCGCCGTGGTCCGGATTAGCAACGATCCCTAAACCCGTGATAGATCTGGACCTATGGCGCGAATGACCAAGGCGGACATCATCGAGTCGGTCTACGAGAAAGTAGGCGGGTTCTCGAAGAAAGAAGCGGCGGAGATCGTCGAGACCGTGTTCAACGTCGTCAAAGAGACGCTCGAGCGCGGCGAGAAGATCAAGATCTCGGGTTTCGGTAACTTCGTCGTACGCGACAAGAAAGACCGAATGGGTCGCGATCCGCAGCGCGCGGTGCCGATCCTCATTCCGGCGCGTCGCGTCCTGACGTTCAAACCGAGCCAGGTCCTCAAGAACATTCTCAACGGCTTGCCGCCCGTCTGAGTTTCGATTACACCGTCGATCCCACCCGAGGCGTAGCGCAGCCTGGTAGCGCACCAGACTGGGGGTCTGGGGGTCGCAGGTTCAAATCCTGTCGCCTCGACCGGGACGGACGGCTACCCCAGCCGTCCACCTTTTTTTGAGCGGCTTTTTGATGCGGCCATTGGTTCTGTGCAGCAACGACGACGGCATCGATGCACCGCATCTCGAGGCCCTCGCTGCAACGCTCGAAGCGTTCGCCGAGGTCATCGTGATCGCGCCGGAGCGCCAGCGCTCGGCGGCCTCGCACGCGATCACGTTGCACAAGCCACTGCGGCTGACCGAGCGCCGTAGCAATCGCTACGCGCTCTCCGGCACGCCGGTCGATTGCGTCTAC
>DASXEF010000781.1:0-3029 GCA_036490255.1 Kofleriaceae bacterium | reverse complement strand
GTTCGGCGGCGGCGGCGGCGGCGGGGTCCAGCTCGTCGCGAACACGATGATGACGATCGGCAGCGGCGGCACGATCAACGCCGGCGGCTGCGGCGGTACCAGCGGACAGCAAACGTCGCCGGCGGGCGGCGGCGGTGGTGCCGGCGCCGGCGGCACGATCTTGCTCGAAGCGCACGACCTCTCGATCTTCGGCATCCTCGCCGTGAACGGCGGCGGTGGCGGCGCGGCGAACTCGCCACAAGGCAACGGCGATCACGGCGCGAACGGCGGCCTCAACCGATCGCCTGCACCTGGATCGAGCGACACCAGCGGCGGTGCGGCCGGCGGAAACGGCGGCTTCGCGGGTGCGCCGCCACAGCCGGGCGGTTCGACGAACGGTTGGGGCGGCGGCGCCGGTGGCGGCGTCGGACGGATTCGCTTGAACGCGTACAACGGCTCGGGATCGATCAGCATCGACGGTGCCGCGGTGCTCAGCCCGAATCTCACCGACACCGCGACGACGTGCACGCAGGGCAGCGCGTCGACGCAATAGGTTGCGATTTCGTGACGCCGCGGAATGTAACGCCGGCCATCGCGTGAACGCTGTCACGCTGCAACCGTGACCGAGTTTTGTTTCGAGCACGTGTTCCGGGCGCCGTCGACGGCCGAGGTGTTTGCGGCATTCTTCGACGACGATCACCAGCTCGAGCAAGATCGCCAGCTGGCGATCGCGAAGCGCGAGCTACTCGAGCTCGATGATCGCGGTGACGAGCTCTATCGCCGGCAACGGATCACGCCCGAGCGCCAGCTGCCGGCGATCGTCAAGCCGTTCGTCGCAGGGCCGCTGCACTACATCGAGTCCCAGACGTGGCGGCGGTCGAGCAGCGAGATCGCGCTCGAAATACGGCCCTCACTGTTCGGCGGCCGGGCCCGGGTCGACGCGACCTACTCGCTGACCGACCTCGGTGAGGGCGCGATTCGCAGGCGGTATTCGGGGCGGGTGTCGGTAGATGTGGTGCTCCTGGCGACGCGAATCGAGCGCGGCATCGTCCAAGAGCTCGTCAAGTCGTTGCCGATCGCCGCTCGTTGCACTCAGGATTGGCTCGATCGGGCTTAAATCCGGGAAATCGTTCCGGCATAATAAGCTGGTGACGATTCCGGCGGGGACGTTAGTTCCTCGCGACGCCCGAGATTTTGGCTCGTACCAGCTGCTCGCGAAGCTCGCGACCGGCGGCATGGCCGAGATCTATCTCGCGCGTCCTGCGCGATCGCGAGGCACGCCGCCGAACAACGACGACGTGATGGTGCTCAAGCGGATCCTTCCGCACCTCGCCGAGGACGATCACTTCGTCACGATGTTTCGCGACGAAGCGGATCTCGCGAGCAAGCTCGTCCATCGCAACGTCTGCCAGGTGCTGTCGTTCGGTCAGTACGGCGGCACGTGGTTCATCGCGATGGAGTATCTCCACGGCGTGCCGCTGTCGCGCATGATGACGCGGCTGTCGAAGAGCGCCAAGCTGCTCGACTTCCGCGTCGTCGCCGGAATCATCTGCCAGGCATGTGAAGGCCTGCACTCGGCGCACGAGGCGCACGACGACAAAGGCGGCTTGCTCGGCGTCGTGCATCGCGACGTGTCGCCGCCGAACATCATGGTCACCTCCGACGGCACGGTGAAGCTGCTCGACTTCGGCATCGCGAAGGCGCGCGGCGCGAACTCGCGCACGCGCACCGGCACCGTCAAAGGCAAGAACGCGTACATGAGCCCGGAGCAGATCCTGGGCAAGCCACTCGATCGCCGCAGCGACATCTTCGCCCTCGCCGTCGTGATGTACGAGATGTTGTCGATCCGCCGGCTGTTCCATCGCGAGTCGGACTTCTTGACGTTCAAGGCGATCACCGAGGAGCCGATTCCGGATATCCGCGATCGCCGATCCGATCTGCCGCCCGGCATGCGCGCCGCGCTCGTGCAGGCGATGGCGCGCGATCCCGGCGGTCGCTTCGACACCGCGCAGGCGTTCGGCAACGCGATTCGCACCTCGGTCGCGACGCTCGGCGGCCCGGCATCGCCGCAAGAGCTCGCCGCATTGCTCACCACCGACTTCGGCGACGAGATGACCGCGCGCGACGAGATACTCAAGGCCGCGGACGATCCGAACGTGTCGCCGATCTCCGTCGGGCCTGCGCCGCGCTTGACGCCACCGCCGCCGCCGCCGATCGCGGCGTTGCCGGCGCGCTCCGGCGAGATGCAAGGCTCGCAGCGCGCGCGTCCGCCGACCGGACCGCAAGCGGCGCTCGGCGTGCCGACGATGATCGTCGGGCCCAGCACCGGCACCGGCAGAGTCGCGCTGCCCGATCTCGATCAAGTGCTCGACCTCAGCATCAACGTCGGCGCCGACGATTGGATGGCCGAGGACGATACGAACCTGCTCGCCGCGCACCGCTGGAAGAGCGTGCGCAATACCGGCGTCGCGGTCGCGATCCTCGTCGCCGTCGCGGTCGGCATCTTCTTCGTCGTCAATTCGAGCGGCGGCAACGGCGACGATCGGCCGACGCACGTCGTGGCACCGACGCCCGACGCCGCGATTCGCAGGCCGATCGTCGACGAGATTCCGATCGACGCGCCCGACGATCGCGATCGCATCATCGCGCTGTCGAAGTACGGCTTCTTCAGCATCACGGCGACCGCGACGTCGACCGTCTACGTCGACGAGCAGCGAATCGGCACGACGCCGTTAACGCGCCTACCGCTCGCGCCCGGTCCGCACACCGTCAAGCTCGTGTCGCCGAAGGGCAAGTCCAAGACCGTCAAGGTGACGATCATCGGCGGCCGCGACGACGATGAAGGCACCGTCGAATGGTAGGGACGTAGTCCATTAGCTCAACTTCGACCGCGCAAGTTCCCGCGATCATTGAGGGGTAGAGGGACGCACTAAAGCGAGCGTCGACGGTCGCTGAGCGTAAAAGCTCAGCGACCACGGCGGCTCGAGCCTACCGCTGCACGGCTACGGCGACGCCGCTCACGCGACCGACGTGATCGGCCTCCTCGACGC
>DASXEF010000753.1:0-4729 GCA_036490255.1 Kofleriaceae bacterium | reverse complement strand
ATGAAGTGGCTCGAGCGCGTGCCGTTCATCGCGCGCATTTCTCAGGTTTCGGCTCGGGTTTCGGCTCAGGTTTCCGGACCGAGCGCGGCCGTCGCCAAGTAGCGCGGCGGCCGGCGGTGCTTCGTCGCCTGCTCGAACGCGAACGCGTACGCGAGCAGCTGCGCCTCGCTCCACGGCTTGCCGAGGAACGACAGCCCGACCGGCAGGCTCGACGTGAAGCCCATCGGCACGGTGACGTGCGGATAGCCGGCGACCGCGGGATAGATCGTCGTCGGTGGGCCGCTGCCCGCGTCGCCGAGCACCGGATCGATCAGCCATGCCGGCGAGCCGGTCGCGGCGACGAACGCGTCGAGCTTGTGATCGGCCATCAGCTTGTCGATGACCTGCGTGCGCGCGATGTCGACGCACTGCTTGCGCGCCGCGAGATACGTCGCGTCGGTCATCGCGCCCTTCGCCTGCGCTTGCTCGAACAGCTCCTGGCCGAACAAGCTCAGCTCGCGATCGGCGTGCGCGGTGTCGAACGCGATCACGTCGGCGAGCGAATGCACCTTGACGCCATCGCCGCGGGTCGCGAGGTACGCCGCGAGCGTGGCCTTGAGCTCGACCTGCAAGACCTCGAGCTCGATCGCGGCGAGCTTCGCCGGCGACGGCAGCTCGACCGGATCGACGAGCACCGCGCCGAGCTCTTTGAGCTTCGCGAGCGCCGCGGTCATCGCCGAATCGAGCCCGCGATGCGTGCCGAAGAAGCCCGCGCGTGGCACGCCGAGCCGAACACCGGCGAGCGCCTTCGGATCGAGGGCCTTCGTATAGTCGACATTCGCGCTCGGCCGACCCGGCACCGGCAACGTCGGCTTCGGATCGTCCGGATCGGCGGCGGCGATCGCGGTCAGGATGATCGCGACATCGGCGACCGTGCGCGCGATCGGACCGAGCGTGTCCTGCGACGACGAGATCGGAATCACACCGTTGCGACTGACGAGCCCGACGGTCGGCTTGATCCCGACCAGCGACGACATGCTCGCGGGCGAGACGATCGATCCGTCGGTCTCGCTGCCGAGCGAGCCGGCGCAGAGACTCGCGGCCGTCGCCGCTGCCGAGCCGCTGCTCGATCCCGACGGCGTGCGGTCGAGCGCGTACGGATTCTTGGTCTGGCCACCGCGCCCGCTCCAGCCCGAGACCGACGGCGCGCCGCGCAGGTTCGCCCACTCCGACAGGTTCGTCTTGCCCAGAATGATCGCACCGGCCTCGCGCAGCTTCGCGATCGCGAACGCGTCTTTCGGTGCGACCGAGCCTTCGAGCGCGAGCGAGCCGGCGGTCGTCGTCAGCTTGCCGGCCGTATCGATGTTGTCTTTGACCAGCAGCGGGATGCCGTGCAGCGGGCCACGCACCTTGCCGGCGGCGCGCTCGGCGTCGAGCTTGTCGGCCACCATTTCGGCATCCGGATCGGTCTCGAGCACGGCGCGCAGCGACGGGCCCGCTCGATCGATCGCGTCGATCCGCGCGCGGTACTTCGCGACCAGCGAGCGCGCGGTCTCGGCCTTCGTCTCCATCCGATGTGCGAGCTCGGCGATCGAGACCTCTTCGAGATCGCGTGCGGGCACCTCGTGCGCGCCGGCATCTCCCGGCAACGGGGTCGGCGGTGGTGGCTGCGCCGGTGTCGCGTGCGAATCGGACTTGCCACACGCCGGCACCAACAACACCGCGCCGATCTGGATCAGCTTGCGACGATCGAGCTCCATGTGGTGGACCGTAACCTCGAGCGTCGAAGATTCACCGCACGCACGACCACGGATCACACTGTTGCATCATGGTCCGGCCATTGCCTGCAGGCAGAGCATGGCGCGTTCGTTCACCGCGGTTCCCGGGGTGGTGTTGATCGTGTGCCTGTTCTTGCCGGCGATGCGCGTGTGCGGCGATCCGACCGCGCCGATCACGTTCCCGCCCTGCTACGTCGCGTACATCGGCGGCATCGGCGTGATCGCGATGGCGCTCGCGCGCGGTCGCCGGATGTTGAAATTCGGCGCGGCGTTGCCGCCGACGCTCGCCGTGCTCACGGTCGGCGGCTGCTTGATGGGCGACGCGGCGACCGCGCCGTTCATCGCGATCGCGACGCTGTGGTGCGCGGTGATGGTGCCGTGGCTGATCGTGCGGCGCATGCCGAGCGAGCGCACGATGGCGGTGATCGCGCTGATGCAGGGCCTCGGCTCGACGGCATGGGCGACGCTGCTCGTCACCGACAAGGACGGCATGTGGGGCGCGGACCTCACGCTCTGTGCCGGCATCGCGCTGACGATCGCCGCGGCCATATGGGTCGACGCGGTCGCGCACGTGCCGGAGCTGCCACGTGCGATCGTGAGGTAACGTCGTCGCGTGGACGGCGCCGATGGCTTGCTCGTGCCCGGCGCGATGGTGATCGTCGGCGAGCTCCACGGCACGCGCGAGATTCCCGCCGCGTTCGATCAGCTCGCGCGCACCGCGACGTGCGAGCTCGTCGTCGGGCTCGAGATCCCGCGCGACGAACCGAGCTGGTTCTGGACACGCGAGATCCAGGACGGCCGCAGCAGCGAGGCGATCGCGATGCTGATCGAATCGCTGCGTGCGCGCGGGGTTCGCGTCGTCGCGTTCGATGCCGACGAGTCGACCTGGGATCAGCGCGAGCACGCGATGGCCGAGCGGTTGCTCGCGACACGGGCCGCACATCCGCACGCCGCGTTGCTCGTGCTCACCGGCAACTTGCACGCGCGCCTCGCGGCCGACGCGATCGTCGAAGCGCCCGACGGGCTCTGGCTCGCGCAGCGGATCCCGAACGTGCTCTCGTTCGACGCGGTGTACGGTGCCGGCACCGCGTGGAACTGCGACCGCGTCGACGATCCCGGCGGAATCAAGCCGGTGCTCGGCGACGATGTCGGCCCGGTCCGCATCACGCGCGGCGGCTCGCCCGCGTACTCGGGCTTGCTGCACGTCGGGCCGGTCAGCGCATCGCCACCCGCGATCAGTCGACGTTCGCGACGCTGACGCAGCCGCGGTGCACGAAGTACCAGTTCGGCGTGTTCGCCGGCGGCGACGGATCGCGCACGAGCACCCAGTTGCCGTCTTTCGTCACGTAGCGCCAGCGCAGCTCCGTACCGTCGGGGACCGCGCCGCGCGAGTTCGCGGGCGTCGCCGGCACGCGCCACGGATCGACGTTGCCGTAGCCGGTCGTATCGGTGCAGCCCGCGCCGTCGTACTTCATGTGCGTGACCGAGCCGTCGCCGGCGAGGTCGTTGTGGATGTCGTCCGTGAACGTCGCCATGAACAGCCGCGTGTCGATCTGCTGCGGGTTGCCGCAGTCGTTCGCGCCGTGCTTCGTCGTGTCGGGATCGACGGCGTTGTTGTTGATCCACGCGCAGCGATCGAAGTTTTCGCCGTAGAGATAGCCCCAGCGATAATCGGCGCCGTTCGGGTTGCCCGGGCCCGACGAATCCTGACCGGCGCCCTGCACGATGTCGGTCCACCCCGGGTACGCGTTGCCGATCACGTACGAGTTCGGCGCGTACGAGATCGTGGTGATCGCGGTGACCGTCTCGCGCAGCGAGTCGCTCGATACGTCGACCCCGTCGTCGGTCGTGCCATCGAGATCGGTCACACAGCCGGAGCACAACGCGAGGCAACACAGCGTACGAAGCATGCCGAACGCAATTACACGCGGCGTGCCGCGCATCGCTCTACACGATCCGCGCAGTTGGCCATCCGGTTGCGCGACCCTGCCCACGACCGACTGCAGTCGTCGCAGCGTCGACGGAGCCCGAAGTCCCGTGGCTACTCGAGCTGTTGCGCGTTCAGCTCACGATGCCGAGCTCGAGCGTCGCGAGCCGATCGGGGTTCGTGATCGCTTCGATCCGCGCGACGCGATCGCCGGCGAACGTGAGCCGGATCGCACGCGCGAGCTTGCCGCGCGGCACCAAGATCATCCCGACCGCGCCGTCGATCACGACGGCCCGCAACGCGTGCGCGCCGTGCTTGTAGCGGACCGCGCCGGTCGCCCACGCGCGCGCACCGCGAACCTCGGACTGATCGTCGCTCGTCGCGATCAGATCCGGATCGAGCAGCGCGACGAGCGCGTCGATGTTGCCGGCGCGCAGCGCGGCGATGAAGTTCTCGACCAGGCCGCGCTGGCGGTCGAGCTCGTCGCGGTCGACCGGTGCGCCACGCACCCGACGCCGCGCCCGGCTCGCGAGCTGGCGCGCCGCTTCCGGCGTACGACCGACGATCTCGCCGATCTGCTCGAACGCGACGCCGAACAGATCATGCAGCACGAACGCGAGGCGCTCGGGCGGCGTCAGCGTGTCGAGCACGACGAGCATCGCGAGCCCGACCGAGTCGGCGAGCATCAGCTCGCGCTCGGGATCGGTCGCACCGGCCACCGCGGCGACGCGCTCGATCGGCTCTTCGCGCTTCGCGGTGCGCGATCGCAACATGTCGAGGCACACGCGCGCCACGACCGTGGTCAGCCAGCCCGCGAGGTTCGCGACACCGCCGGTGTCGGTACGCGACAGCCTGAGCCACGCTTCCTGCACCGCATCGTCGGCCTCGCTCAGCGAGCCGAGCATGCGAAATGCCACGCCGCGCAGGCGGTCGCGGTTCGCTTCGAAACTTTCGGTCACGTTCATGGTGCGCGCTCCGTCATAGCAGTGACGGACCGAATGGCCCGAACGTGACAAGGAGCAGAGTCATGCAAGCTCGGATGAAG
>DASXEF010000752.1:0-3195 GCA_036490255.1 Kofleriaceae bacterium | reverse complement strand
AGCAGCCGAAACGTTGACCTTGCCCTGAACCTGAACGCCACCGTCGACGTTGACGTGCCGACGCCGTGACGATCACGCGTCTCCATTTTCGATCTGCTGATCCGCCACGCCGACGACAATGTCGACGGTAGGGTTCGGGTTCACGTTCGAGTCAAAGACAACGTCAACGGGTAGACTGCGGCCATGAAAGTCGCCGCGCTGCAGACCGCGCTCACCGACGACGTCGCCGTCAACACGAAGCGCATCACCGAGCTCGTGCGCGAAGCGCACGGCAACGGCGCGCAGGTGATCTTGCCGAGCGAACTGTTCGAAGGTCACTACTTCTGCCGCACGCAGCGCGAAGAAAACTTTTCGCGCGCACACGCCGCCGACGATCATCCGACGCTGCGGCATTTTCAAAAGCTGGCGGCCGAGCTCGGTGTCGTGATCCCGGTGTCGTTCTACGAGCAAGCCGGGCCCGAGCTTTACAACTCGGTCGCGATCCTCGACGCCGACGGCCGCACGCTCGGCATCTATCGCAAGTCGCACATTCCCGACGGGCCCGGCTATCAAGAGAAGTTCTACTTCAAGCCGGGCAACACCGGCTTTCGCGCGTTCGCGACGAAGTTCGGCACGATCGGCGTCGCGATCTGTTGGGACCAATGGTTCCCCGAAGCGGCGCGCGCGATGACGCTCGCCGGCGCCGACGTGCTGTTCTATCCGACCGCGATCGGCAGCGAGCCCGAGGAGCCCGAGCTCGACAGTCGAGATTCGTGGCAGCGCGTGATGATCGGCCACGCCGTCGCGAATGCCGTCGGTGTGGTCGCCGCCAATCGGACCGGCGGCGAAGGCGACATGACGTTCTACGGCAGCTCGTTCGTGTGCGACGCGCGCGGCGACAAGCTCGCGGAGCTAGCGCGCGATCAAAGCGGCATCGCGATCGCCGAGCTCGACCTCGACAAGATCCGTCGCGTGCGCGCGAGCATGGGCTTCTTCCGCGATCGCCGGCCGGAGCTCTATCGCGGCCTCGTCGGCTAGCGCGTCAGCTCTGCCGCCGGCGGCGCATCGCGAACGCGCCGATCGCGAACAGCAGCAAGCTCGACGGACCACCGCCGCTCGCCGAGCAACAACCGCCGCCACCGCCGCCGCCCATCATGCTCGTGTCGTCGCCGACCGTGACCGTGATCGTCGCGCTGCCGGAGTTGTGATCCTGGTCGTACGACGTGAACGTCAGCGTGTGCGAGCCGTCGGTGACCCAGAGCGGCGCCGTCGTCGTGCCTGCGGTCGCGAGGCGCGCGGCGTTCGAGCCGTCGATCTGCACCTGCGTCCACACGGCGGTATCGCCCGAGCCCATCTGGATCGTGAAGCCGGTCATCAGCGTTGCGCCGTCGCTCGGATATCCGATCATCGGCGTCGGACCGCCGCCGACCATGTTGCCGATCGCGACGAGCTTGCCTTGATCCGGCGTGCCGAGGCCGGTCGGGCCGTCCCAGCCGACGGCGCCCGTGCACAAGATCGAGCCGCATCCGCCGGAGCTGCCCTGCGTCACGTCGGTGAACGCGTCGGCGTGTGCGTAGACGAACGTCGCGCGGGCATCACCGTGGCCGGCTGCCGTGAACAACGCCGCCGAGAACGGCGATGACGCGCTCGTGCCGCCGACCGTCGTCCACGAGCCGAGCGAGTACGTTGCGATGCCCGGATTGCGATCGTCGGCGTAGGCCGAGATGTCTGCCGACGCGCGCATCGGGCACGGCGCGACGGACGGCGACCACGGCTGCTTCGGGACCTGGCTGCTGCAACCGCTCTGCGACAGGATCCACGCCTGCGCCGAGCCGTCCGAGCCGATGCCGGTCCCGCCGACGGCGATCGCGTACGCAGACGTCGACGGATATTCGGCGCCACCGGCGAAGCCGCCGTCGCCGCTCGAGACGAACGTGCCGATGCCGGCGTTGTTGTAGTCGCCTTCGTTATCCGTGACGCCCTGGTATTCGTCACCGCCCCAGCTATCGCTGATCGCGTCGACGTTGAGCTTCGCCGCAACCAGCTGGCCGATCTGCAGGCCGTCGAGACCATCGCCGGCGGCCTGGACGACGACGATGTTGCACAGCGGGCATGCCGCGCTGACCATGTCGACGTCGAGCCCGGTCTCGCCGATCCACATCTGATCGGTGTCCGGTGCGAGCGGCGTCGTCTGACCTTCGGAGTTGAGGATGGTCAGGCAGCCCGACGCGACCGTGCATGCGGGCAAGCCGTACTGCTGGCGATAGACCGCGAGGTCGGCTTCGATCTCTTGGTAGCCGAACGCATCGACGACCGCGACGGTCTTGCCGGCGCCGAGCGTCGGGTCAACATCGAACATCGTCTCCAGGTCCGTCGCCCCGAGCCCCTGTGGCGTCGTGAAGTGTCGGATCTTGCCCTGGTCATCGACCTGGATGACCGACTTGCACGATCCGTCGGCACAGACCGGGACAGAGCGCGTTTCCCCCGACGCGAGGGCGGGCAACAGCACCGAAGCTAGGACGACGAAGCGCATGGTTTCGGACCCTATCACCGAGCTCCCGCCGCGGTCTGCGATTTTTGCAACGCCGGCCTGCAAGCTGTTGTCACCTAACCGTGCGGTTGGCCCTCGGCATCGGCCTGGTCTGTAGCGCGTGTCTGGTCGGCGGTGCCGCCTGGGCCCTGCGTCTGCCCCATCATCGCGAACGCGCCCTGGCTTCGCTGCCGTCGGGGGCATTCTTGACGAGTGGGACGCCGGCCGACGAGCCGGCGATCGAGCACGTGCTCGCCGACGAGCTCGCCGACTTCGTGCGCGAGACCGACGACGACGTCCACGGGAGCAGCGCCGCCGCGATCGCACGGCCGGCCGACGCGCTCGCGCTGCGCGCATCGCCGGCGATGGCGGCGTACGGCCCCGCGCTCGCCGACGCGTGGGCGCACCTGATCGACGCGCTCGGCGGCTGGGATAAGGCGACGTCGAAGAAGCATCTCGTCGAGCTTCGCGCCGCCGCGCACGCGGTCTCCGACGAGCTCGCCGCACTCGGCATCGGCTATCACCTCGAAGCGAACGCGTTCAAAGATCACGCGGTCGTGTTCGCGTTTCGCGTCGAAGATGTCGCGTACGAGCACGCCGGTGATACCGCGGTGCGCGTGCTCAGCTTGCGCCGCATCGATCGGTTGAACGTCGAGCAAGCGCTGCTCGGCATGCAGACCGATGAC
>DASXEF010000740.1:0-15735 GCA_036490255.1 Kofleriaceae bacterium | reverse complement strand
CGGCGATCACGTTCTGCAGCTCGATGATCGAGAGCAGCCGGTCGGGGCTCGGCGTCGCCGTTTCGGCCATGCCCCGAACTATACATGGCTATCGCACGACGATGGCGCCTTGGCCGGTCGGGGCGATCGTCCAGACGTCGGCGGCGCCATCGGGGTAGTGCGGCATCTCGCCGGCTTTGGAAAGATCGGTCTCGTGCGTCGCTGTGATCGTGTAACGGCCGGGTCGGTCGAGCGCGACCCAGCTGCGAAGATCGGCGGAGACCTCGGCGGATTCGCCCGGGCCGAGGCGCTTGAAGTACGACAGACCGCCGAAATCGGGCGCGTCGATCACGTGGAGCGCGACACCGTCACGCGCGACGGTGAACGTGAAGCGATTGTCGCGCGGACCGCGCTGGCGGCCGCCGATCTGGAAGCCGACCGGCGCGGTGCCGGTGTTGGTCGCGACGAGCGTGACGATCGCGGGCGCGCCGTTGCGGATCGCGGTCGGAAATCGCCACGCGTAGTGGATGTCGGCGTCGAGTCGCGCGCGGTCGTGCAGCGGCACGCCGAGCGCGGCCGCGATCGCGGCGGCGTCGGCGCGATCGACTTGGAGATCGACGGACGTGCCGGTCGAGTCGCCGCCGTAGCCGTTCGCCTTGAGTGTGCGATCGCCGATCACGAGCGTCGGAAACTGATCGTGCGTCGAGTCGGTGCGCAGCGTGACCTCGAAGCGCGAGTTGTCGTTCGTGATCGAGTAGATGGTCGCGGAGTGAATCGCGACGTCGGGATCGACTAGGCGAACGACCAGCGCGGCGACGGCCACGACGAGCTTCATCACGCGTGATCAGACGCACCGCGGCGCAGATGGATCTAATCCTCGTGTTCCGAGCGTTTGCACGCCGGCGCGAGCACGTGGCCGCGCGATGCCGACAGCGCGACGCCGTCGAGCATCACGTTGTCGCTGCGCAGCCCGACGGGACCGGCGAGCGCGCGCGCCTCGGCGGGGAGCGTGCCGTGCCACGCGACGCGGCCGTCGATCCATGCGGTGAGCTCGTCGCCGAGAATCTCGGCGCGCAGCGTGTGCGCTTCGCCGGGTGCGTAGGCCGGCACGGCGAGCGCGCGGGCGGGCTTCACCTTGATGTAGCCGTCGGCGCCGCAGTCTTCGTGCGTGCGCTTGCCGGGGTTGCTCTTCACCGAGACGTCGAGCTTCGGCTTCGGATCGAGCCGCCACATCACGTAGACGACGTTGCAGCCGTTTTCGGCGCGGAGCTTGAGCCCGACCTGGCGGCGCAGCTGGCCGTTCGCGAGTGCGCGACCGGATTGCGAGTCGCCGCGATAGGTGAACGCGAGCTCGGCCGCGTCGCCGCCGGCGGCTTCACCCTGCGCGAACGCGCGCACGGTCGGCTCGGCGATCGCGCGATTCTCGATCGCGCCGTGGGTGACGCAGAGCTGGTCGACCGGCACGACGTCGACCGATGGCGCGCGATCGATCGGCGCGGCGATGCTCGAGCTGCACGCGGTCACGGCGATCATCAGCATGCGCTTGGTCACTGCGAGCCTCCAAGCACTTCGTGAAGGCTCGCGAGGTGCGCCGCGTAGTACGCCTGATCGGCTTTGGCCTTCGCGTAGTCGAACCACACGGTCTGGCGATAGCGCTTGCTGTCGTCGCCGCCGACGCGGTCGAGTGCAGCGAGCTGGCGCTCGAGCTCGGCGACGAGCGCGTCGGTATCTTCGGCGCGCTTGGTCTCGATCGCGATCGTCGTCTCGACGCGCTCGAGCGTCGCATCGATGCCGAGCGGATCGCGGCCGGATGCGACGAGCCGTCTGCGCGCGGCGGCGGCGCGATCGTTCGCGTTGCCTTGCCACAGCGCGCCGAAGCTGACGGTCGCTTGAACCACCGCGAAGTACGGCGCGGGGTTCGCGGTCGAATCGAGGAACTCGTCGACGCCGGCGCGGACGCTGAGATCGACGAGCTGGGCGCGGCGCAGCTTCGAGTCGGCGACTTCCATGTCGGCGTCGGCGCGTTGATACGACGCGAGCGCCGAGCCGAGCGGGTGATCGGTCGACGAGGGCAGGGCGGCGAGCTGCTGGTGCGTCTCGGCATCGAGCTCGCGTAGCTCGTCGACGCGCAGCCGCAGCGCCGTGGTTTCCTGCGCGGTCGTGCGGCGCGCCTCGTAGTCGGCCTGCACGGCCTTGAGGATCTGGTCGGCCTGCGCGAGCTCGGCGTCGAGCACTTTCGCTTTCGCGGCAAACGCGCGCGAGGCCGTCTCGCCGCGCACGTCGTCGAGCGCACGATGGCGCCGGCAATCGGCGTCGGCCTTCGCCTTGGTCGCGTAGCCTTCGTAGATTCCGGTGAGCCGGTAGTTGATGCCCGCGATCACGCGCAGGTTGCTGGTTTGCGACGGATTGACCTGCGACGGCGATTGCTCGACGTAGCCGAACAAGCCGATCAGCTGCGGCGCGAGCTGCGTGGCCGCGGTCGCGTCGGCGACGTTCTGCACGAAGTCGCAGTAGTCGTCGGCGTGCGCCGTGGTCGCGCACAGCGCGATCGCGATGGCTGCGAGCTTCAGAACAGCAATGGCCTCCCGCCGACGAACAACACGTCGTCGGTCGCCGCCGCTGCATCGGCGAGCTTGAGCTCGACCATCTGACCGCGGAGCATCTTGTCGCGCTGCGGGTGCTTGAACTGGATCTCGCCGGGCAGCACTTCGACGACACTGCCGACCTTGTGGCAGAAGATCATGCCGAGCTTGCAGCCGTAGAGCTCGGCGCCCTTGCTGATCTTGCCGAGGTTGTCGTACGGCACGAACGCGACCTGCGCGTGGTCGTTCATCGCGCGCAAGAACGACGTGTGCTGCAGCGTGTCGACGAGCTTGTCCTGACGCGCGAGCGCGGTTTTTAGCGTGTCGCGCGTCTCGATCGCTTTCTGCGTGGCGAGCCGCGACGCCTCGTACTCTTGCTTGATCTTGAGCACGTCGTACGTCATCGGCACGCCGCTCGGCTTGTTCGCGAGCAGCGCCTCGAGCGAGCGCGTCTGCGCCTCGAGATCGGTCGCGCGAGTTTCGTATTCGGTCTGCCGCTCCACCAATGACAGATTGCTATTCGTGATCTGTGCGAGTTGGAACTTGCCACTGAGCATGGCAGTGCGATCGATGAGACCGGCCTGATACTCCTGCGCCATGCGCGTCTGCGATGCGCTCGCGAACGCGCTGTTCGACCTGCGGATCTGCACCCGCGTCGACGCCGCGTTCTGCGCGAGCTGGTGCATCTTCGCGAGCGCGCTGCGGCGATCGTCGAGGTCGCTCGCGATCGCCTTCGCGAACTCGGCTTGGAACTGCTGCTGGACGTCGATCTGGCGCTCGGCGTCGTCGAGCATCCCGGCGAGCTGATCGCGTTGGTTCTGGCGCTCGGCGAGCTCGCCTTCGAGCGCGAGGACCTTGTCGTCGGTCGCCGACAGTGCCTGCGGAACGATCCAGCGATCGCTCAGATAGAAGAACGTGGTCGTCGCGATGTAGCCGACGAGCACGAACACGATGATCGTGAGGATGCCGAAACCGAGCAGGCGATACGCGGTGACGGCGTGCTTCTGCAGCGCTTTCGGGTCGAGCTTGTCGGCGACCAGGCCGATCTTTTCGAACGCGGCCCAGCGCGACAGGTTCGGGACGGAACCGGCGCGCGGGACCGTGACGAGGCTCGGCACCGGCGGCGCTTGCACGGTGCTGTCGCTGACTGCAACCGGTGTGAGCGGCGCTGCAGTTTGACGTGGCGGCGGTGATGGCGCGATCACGAGGTGCGGTGGCACCGGCGGCGGCGCCGGCCTGAGCGCGATCGGCATCGGCGTCGGCGTCCTCGGTCGCATCATCGGCGCCGGCTTGAACGTCGCCGGCATCGCCGCGATCGCACGCGGTCGGGCGAACGGGATCACCGGCGCCGGCGGTCGGTCAGGCACTGCCGCCGGTCGGCGCTGCGCGATTTGCGCAGGAACGCGGGGCAATTTCTCGACGGGAATCGTGTCGTCTCCGCGCATCGCGACCATGCGTGGCTGAGATTTGCGCGGCACCATTCGGCCGAGCACGTACTGCAAAACGCCACCCAACGCCGCGCGCGTGTAGCTCCGCGATCGCATGGCAACGCGATCGAGATCGCTGGGATCCACATTCCCCACATCGGGGTGTAGAGCAGTCCCCACTTCAATCGATCTCGATCGCAACTCTGCACGTTCGCTCGTGCGCGATTCGCGCAAACCTCGCGGCGCGTGTCTTGCTCGATATACAGACGAGCATTTCGTGGCGTCGTTTCCGATCTACTTGTTCATCTTCATCGTGTTCCTGAACCGCTACGTGTTCGGGCTCTACCTGACGCTGCTTCGCGGCAAACGACTCGATCCGAAAATCGCCGGCTACGAGCCGACGGTGACGATCGTCGTGCCGCTGTTCAACGAAGGCCCGTCGATCTACGACACGATCAAGAGCTTCGGCATGCTCGACTATCCGCAGGACAAGCTCGAGGTGATCGTCGTCGACGATCGGTCGACCGATGACTCGCATTACTGGGCGTGCAAGGCCGCGTCGGAGATGCGCAACGTGCGCGTGTTGCGCAATCCGGTGAACGTCGGCAAGCGCAAGGGCATCAACGCCGCGGTTCGCGCGTCGACCGCCGAGATCATCTTGTCGGTCGACTCCGACGTGCTCGTGTTCCCGACCGCGCTGCGCGAGCTCGTCGCGCGGTTCACGACGCCGGAGATCGCGGCGGTCGGCGGCCGCATCCACGTCTCGAACCCGAATCAAAACTGGCTCACCAAGCTCCAGACCATCAAGTACTACTTCGGCCAAGAGCACCTGAAGAACCTCGAACGCGCTCTCGATCAAGTGATGTGCTTGTCGGGCTGCTTGACCGCGTATCGCAGGAGCGTGCTGGTCGAGCTCGAGCCGGTGCTCGAAGACCGCAACTTGCTCGGCGTGCCGATCAAGTACGGCGAGGATCGGTTCCTGACGCATCAGATCGTCAAGCACGGCTACAAGACGCGCATGACGATGGACGCGTTCTGCTTCACGAAGGCGGCGCCGAACCTGCGCGCGTACTTCAACCAGCAGCTGCGCTGGAAGCGGTCGAACATCGCCGACTTCATCATCGGCCTGGGCGACGCGTGGAAGCTGCATCCATTGTTGACGCTGCAGTACCTGTCGATGCTGCTGCTCGTGCTGGTCTATCCATTCGTGATCGTCACGCACATCGAGAGCGGCAAGTTCTTCTCGCTCGCGCTCACCCACGTCGTGCTGATCGGCGGGTTCTCGCTCGTCTACTACTTCTCGCCGTCGGTTCGCGCGCTGCCGCCGTGGCTGCGCGTCCACCCGATCGCGTTCATGCCGATGGCCGTACTGATGCCCGTCGCCTATCTCCTGCTCACGCCGCTCGGCCTGTTCACGCTCGATAGCTCGAGCTGGGAAACGCGCGGCCACGCTGCCGCCGTGAAAGCGAGTCCACGTTGATCGTCGCCGCGCACCAACCGCATTACCTGCCGTGGCTCGGATATCTCGACAAGATGGCGAAAGCCGATCTGTTTGTCGTGATGGATGATCTGCAGTACGAAGCGCAGAACTTCCAGAATCGCCAGCGGCTGAAGCTACCGTCCGGTGCCGCGTGGCTGACCGTGCCGCTCGAGCGCGGCTCGCAAGCGGATCTGATCCGCGACAAGCAGATCGACAACGCGGGCTCGCCGAAGCAGCACTGGCAACGCCGCACGTGGCTGACGATCGAGCACAGCTATCGCCGCGCGCCGTACTTCGCGAAGTACGCCGATGCGGTGCACGACATCTATGCGCGGCCGTGGCTGTCGCTGCTCGCGCTGGATCTGCACGTGCTCGGCCTCGCGCGCGAGTGGTTCGGCATCGCGACGCCGATCGTGCTCGCATCGTCGCTCGGGCTATCGGGCCACAAGACCGAGCGCATCCTCGATATGTGCCGACGCGTCGGCGCACGCGCGTATCTCACCGGCGGCGGCGGCTCGGCCGATTATCTCGACAGCGAGCGGCTCGGCCGCAGCGGCTTCGGTGTGATCTGGCAGCGCTTCGCGCATCCCGTCCACGCTCAACGCGGCGGCGAGTTCGTCTCGCACCTCGGCTTTCTCGATCTGCTGTTCAACTGCGGCGACGCGAGCCGCGACATCATGTTTTCGCGCAGCCATCCTGCGAGCCTCGAAGGAGTTGCAGCGTGAATCGCATCCTGCAAGAACACGGTGGCCGCGTGCTCGCGTTCGGCGCGCATCCCGACGATCTCGAGGTCGGCGCGGGCGGCTTGCTCGCGCGGCTGTCAGCGCAAGGCGCCGAGGTCACGATGGCGATCGTGTCGATCCCGAATCGCTCCGACGAGCGTCGCGCCGAAGCGAAGGCCGCCGCCGACGTGCTCGATGCCGAGCTGCGCGTGCTCAACGACGAGCGGCCGTGCCGCGTCGAGGACATTCCGATGCACGAGCTCGTGCGTCGCATGGATCAGCTCGTCGGCGACGTGCGGCCGGATCTGGTGATCACGCACTCCGCGAACGACTTGCACTGGGACCACAGCCTGGTCAACCGCGCGACCGTGTCGGCGCTGCGCCGCACGCCGTGCGACTTGCTCGCGTTCTTGTCGAGCCCCGAGATGAACGCGCAGTCGCGCACGTTCGGCAACTGCTTCGCCGACATCAGCGGCTACATCGAGGCGAAGGTCGACGCGATCGGCTGTCACAAATCGCAGCTGTCGAAGCTCGACCTCGAGTCGTCGCGCGATCTAGCGCGCGCGATGGGCCGGATCAGCGGGTTCGAATTCGCCGAGGTCTACGAGACGCTGCGCGTGCGGGTATAACAAGTGCGTGCCTGCGCCCGTCTTGATGTTGCATAGCGGCGGCTTCACGTCGCGGCAGTGGCGCAAGCTCGGCGAAGCGTTCGCGCCGACGCATCGCGTGGTCGCGCCCGATCTCACCGGCTATGGATCGCGGCCGCGCTGGCCGGCCGGCACGCCGTTTCATTTTCAAACCGATGTCGACCTGGTCGCCGAGC
Source organism: Kofleriaceae bacterium (assembly GCA_036490255.1). Taxonomy (GTDB): domain Bacteria; phylum Myxococcota_A; class Polyangia; order Haliangiales; family Haliangiaceae; genus JABFXX01. The sequence goes on along the minus strand of DASXEF010000740.1, from coordinate 8,722 downwards.
TCGCGACCGAGCCGATGCATGTGGTCGGGCATAGCTACGGCGGCTTGATCGCCTTGCAGCTCGCGCTGGTGCATCCCGATCGCGTGCGCTCGCTATCACTCTACGAGCCGGTCGCGTTCGGCATCCTCGACGAGCCCGTGCCGGCGTTCGCGCCGTTCGAGCTGGACCAGCCCGACGTCTGGCTCGCCGCGTTCGTCGAGTGGTGGAACGGGGCGGGCGCGTGGCAGAAGCTGCCGGCCGAGACCCAGGCGGCGTTTCGCGACGTCGGCTGGAAGCTGTCCGAAGAGGTGCGCTCGCTGATGGCAGATCGCACGGGGAAACGCTACGCGGCGATCGACCAGCCGACGTTGTTGCTCGGCGGCGGCAAGACGCCGGCGCCGGAGCGCCGCGTGTTGGAAGCGCTCGCTGTGACGTTGCCGCACGCGACGTTGCGCATCTTCCCCGAGCTTGGCCACATGGGCCCGATCACGGCTGCCGGGGCGGTGAACGCCGCGATCGTCGAGCATGTGATAGCTTGTGACCGATGAAGCGTGCACTCGTCCTCGGGTTTCTCGCCGCATGCGGCACACACGGTCAGATGCGTGTCGACTCGCCGGCGACGCCGTACATCGCGCCGGATATCAGCGACATCACCGGGATCGACGAGGACGACGCGACCGATAGCGACGCCGGCAGCGCGGCGACTCCGGCACCGGCGCCCGCGGCCACGCCCGCTTCCGGCACTGCTCCTGCACCGAAGCCCGCTGGCAAATAAGCATGTGCGGCATCATCGGTTACATCGGTGGGCGTCAAGCGACGCCTCTCCTCGTCGGCGGGCTGAGAAAGCTCGAATATCGCGGCTACGACTCCGCCGGCGTCAGCGTCTACAACGGCGGGCAGTCGCGGGTCGTGCGCTGTCGCGGCAAGCTCGCGGGCCTCGAAGAGAAGCTCAAGGCCGAGCCGGCGCCGGGCACGGTCGGCATCGGCCACACGCGCTGGGCCACGCACGGCCGGCCGAGCGACGAGAACTCGCACCCGCACAAGGTCGGGCCGATCAGCGTCATCCACAACGGCATCATCGAGAACCATCTGGCGCTGCGCGCCGAGCTCGCCGCCGCGGGCGCGACGTTCTCGTCGGAGACCGATACCGAGATCTTCGCGCACTTGGTCGCGCGCGAGATCACCACCGCCGACAACCTCACGACCGCGGTGCGCAAAGCGCTCGCGAAAGTCCGCGGCAGCTACGCGTTCGTCGTGATGAGCGACAAGGAGCCGGGCACGCTCGTCGCCGCGAAGAACTCTTCGCCGCTCGTGGTCGGCCTCGGCGAAGGCGAGAACTTCGTCGCGTCGGACGTCACCGCGATCTTGTCGGAGACGCGCAAGGTCATCTTCGTCGACGAAGGCGAGATCGTGACGGTCACGCGCGACGGCGTCGTGTTCACCGACTTCGACGGCAAGGTGAAGACGAAGGAGCCCAAGCTCATCACATGGTCGGCGATGCAGGCCGAAAAGGGCGGCTTCAAGCACTTCATGCTCAAGGAGATCCACGAGCAGCCTCGTGCGATCGCCGACACGCTCACCGGCCGCGTCGATCTCGAGCGCGACGACATCACGCTCGACGGCATCGATCTCGACGTCGCGAAGATCAAGCGCATCGTGTTCATCGCGTGCGGCACGTCGTATCACGCGTCGCTCGTCGGCGAGTTTCTCGTCGAGGCGCTCGCGCGCTTGCCGGTCGAGGTCGATCTCGCGAGCGAGTTCCGCTATCGCGATCCGATCATCGGGCCGGGCGATCTCGTCGTCGCGGTGAGCCAGTCGGGCGAGACGCTCGACACGATGGAAGCGGTTCGCGAAGCGAAGAAGAAGGGCGCGAAGGTCCTCGCGATCTCGAACGTCGTCGAGTCGTCGATCCCGCGGCTCGCCGACTACGCGTTCTACACGCACGCAGGTCCCGAAATCGGCGTCGCGTCGACCAAGGCGTTCACCACGCAGCTCGCCGCGATGGTGATGCTCGCGATCCATCTCGGCCGCCGCACCAACGCGCTGTCGAGAGAAAAAGCGCGCGCGCTGATCGGCGAGCTCGTGCAGTTGCCGCAGAAGATGCGCGATGTCGTCGAGACCGGCGCGCAGCTGCAAGTGCTCGCGCGCCGCTATGGCCAATCGCACGGCTTCTTGTTCCTCGGCCGCGGCGCGCAATATCCGATCGCGCTCGAGGGCGCGCTCAAGCTCAAAGAGATCTCGTACATCCACGCCGAGGGCTACGCCGCCGGCGAGATGAAGCACGGGCCGATCGCGCTGATCGACGAGACCTTGCCGGTGATCGTGCTCGTGCCACGCGGCCCGCACTACGAGAAGGTGATCTCGAACCTCGCCGAAGTGCGCGCGCGCCAGGGCAAAGTCCTCGCGGTCGCGACCAAAGGCGACAACGAGATCGGCGGCCACGCCGACGACGTCGTGCTCGTGCCGGACACCGCGATCGAGCTGCAGCCGATCCTCACCGTGCTGCCGCTGCAGCTGCTCAGCTACTACGTCGCCGACGGCAAAGGCACCGACGTCGACCAGCCGCGCAACCTCGCGAAGTCCGTCACCGTCGAGTGAAACGGAACCAGCTCACGCACTTCGACGCGACCGGCGCCGCCCACATGGTGCCGGTCGGCGCCAAGCCCGAGACCGCGCGCATCGCGATCGCGAGCGGCCGCATCGCGATGGCGCCGGCAACGGCGAAGCTCGTGCGCGCCGGCAAGATCGGCAAAGGCGACGTGCTCGGCATCGCGCGACTCGCCGGCATCCAAGCTGCGAAGCGCGTATCGGATCTGATCCCGCTGTGCCATCCGCTGCGGCTCACCGGCATCGCGGTCGAGCTACGCGTCGTGAAGAATGCGATCGAGATCACGGCGACCGTGAACGCATTCGATCGCACCGGCGTCGAGATGGAAGCGCTCGTGGCCGTCAGCGCCGCAGCATTGACCGTCTACGATATGTGCAAAGCCGTCGATCGCGAAATGGTCATCGGGGAGATTCGCCTCGACGAAAAGCGAGGCGGCTCGTCGGGAACCTGGTCGCGAAAGCGCTAGCGCGCGGTCGGCGAAATCGCCGATGCTCGAACGCCATGCGCCGCATGATCTTGTTCTCGCTGTTGGTCGCGCTTCCCGTCGCGGCTGCTCCCGATCCGATCATCGGCGGTACGCCCGCCACGCAAGGCGAGTATCCGAACGTCGTCGGCCTCGTGTTGACCACGAGCGACGGCGTCGCGATCTGTACCGGCACGTTGATCACCGACGAGTGGGTGATGACCGCCGCGCACTGTGTCGATCCGGCGATCACCGGGCTCGGCTCGCAAGGCGACGTCACGAACGCGCTGCACATCTACGTCAACGCGCTGACGATCTTTCCGGCGCCGTCGGGCAACGATGGGTTGTCCGCGCAGGACTCGATGTTCGATCCGATGTTCGGCGGCGAGCAGGATCTCCAGGACGGCCACGACCTCGGCCTCATCCATCTGTCGTCGCCGGTGCAAGGCGTCACGCCGGTGAAGCTCAACTTCGACGCGAGCGCAGCGCAGCCGGGCTTGGCGGTCACGCAAGTCGGCTACGGCGAGACCGCGGTGAGCGGCGGCACGGTCGGCACGCTCTACGACGTCGCGCAGACCACGACGTCGTGCGAGTCGCTCGTCGGCGTGTCCGACACGCCGTTCCTGTGCTTCAACCAGGGCAACGGCAAGGGCAAGTGCGAGGGCGATTCCGGCGGTCCGTCGTTCGCGCAGATCGACGGCCAACAGACGGAGGTCGGTGTGACCTCGTTCGGCGATCAGAACTGCGCGATGTACGGCGCCGACACGCGCACCGATTTCGAGAAAGCGTTCCTGACGTCGATCATTCCGTCGCTCGACACGTGTACGTCGGACTCCGATTGCGGCAGTGGCTTCGAGTGCTTCGAAACGCACTGCATCCCCGATCCGTACTCGCCCGGCGGTCTGGGCTCGGGGTGCGGCTCGAACTCCGACTGCAACTCGAACGACTGCGTCGCGACGAGCGACGAAGGCACGTTGTGCTCGATGACGTGTACGACCGGCGACGACAGCACGTGCCCGGGCGGCTTTACGTGTATCGCCGATGGCTCCGACGGCGCCTGCGTGCCGGGTAGCAGCGGTGGGGGATGCTGCGATGCGAGCGGCCAAGGTGCGCCAACTGCTGTGATCGGCATCGCGTTGTTCGGCATTGTTCTGCGTCGCCGACGTAAATAATCGATCGCAGACTCAACTCCGACCGAGCTCGGACGTATGACTCTTCGTGCGGGGGCATGCGCGTGCGGTGGTGGTTGCGGTCGCTACATTTGCCGCATCCGCGCAGGCGTCTCCGATCGTGCCCGCGTGGGCGAATCCGGCGGCGGATCGCGGTCGTATCGCCGACGAGCCGCTCGAGCACGTCACCGTCTGGCTCGCTCGATCGCCGGAGCGCGAGCGCGCGTTCGCCGAGCTTCGACGCGCGCAACAGACGCCGGGCTCGCCGAGCTATCACCAGTGGCTCACGCCCGCGCAGATCGGCGAGCGGTTCGGCGCGAGCGACGCCGACCTGGCGCAACTGACCGGCTGGCTACGCGATCGCGGCTTCGCGGTGACACGCGTCGCGAGCTCGCGCGCGTTCGTCGAGCTCGCCGGCTCGACCGACGTCGCGGCAACCGCGTTCGGCGTCGAGTTTCATCGCTATGCCGTCGGCGGCGGGTCGCGACTGTCGATCGATCGCGAGCCGACGCTGCCGCCGCTCGTCGCCGGCATCACCGGGCTCGTCGAATCGACCGCGCGACCGCAACAACACTTCGAAGCCGCGCCGGCGCTCGGCGCGAGCGGCGGCGGTCACTACATCGGTCCGAACGACTTCGCGACGATCTACGATCTGGCGCCGCTCTGGACGGCAGGCTTCACCGGTGCGGGCCAGACGATCGGTGTCATCGGTCGCGCGCGCGTCTACGCCGGCGACCTCGCGCAGTACGCGACGAGCACCAACTTCACGATCGCGACGCCGACCGTGATCCTCGCCGGTCCCGATCCTGGACCCGCGTGTGGCTCGCCGTCGTGCGAGGCGGACATCGCCGATCAGTTCGAAGCGACGCTCGACGTCGAGCGCGCGAGCGGCACCGCGCCCGGCGCCGCGATCGATCTCATCATCAGCAAGTCGACGACCGGCGAAGACGGCCTCGAGCTCGCGCTGATCTACGCGATCGACAACTACGGCGGCGCCGTGCGCGCGAACGTGCTGTCGCTGAGCTTCGCGCAGTGCGAGGCCGACGCCGGCGGATGGACGCTCGTGCTCGACGGCTTGTTCGAGCAAGCGGCCGCGCAGGGCCAGACCGTCGTCGTGGCGTCGGGCGATTCGGGCGCCGCGATGTGCGACGACCAGCTCGCGCGGCCATCGCAGTCGCAAACGCGCGACGTCAACGCGTACTGCGCGAGCGGCGCGGTGACGTGTGTCGGCGGCAGCGAGCTTCACGATAGCGATGCCGATTGGAACGCGAACGGCAGCGCGATCGGCTACGTGCCGGAAGGCGCGTGGAACGAGCCGGGTACGGCGGGCGCGACGATGGCGGCGGCGAGCGGCGGCGGGTTCAGCGCCGTCGTGCCGCTGCCGGCCTATCAAGCAGCGGTCGCACCGCCGGGCGCGAAGCGGATGCTGCCCGACGTCGCGTTCACCGCGTCGGCACACGACGGCTACTACGGCTTCGTTGCCGCCGACGGTGGCGGCGGCTACTTCTACGGCACGTCGGCGGCCGCGCCGGCGATGGCCGGTGTGATGGCGATCGTCGATCAGGCGACGCGCGCATCGCAAGGCGCGGCGAATGCCGAGATCTATCGACTCGCGTACGCGGGCGTCGGCGCGTTTCACGACGTCGATGCCGTGACGAGCGGCGTCGCGAGCTGCAGCATCGAGCCGCCGAGCTCGTGCAACAACTCGACACCCGGCCACGACTCGCTCGACAACGGGATCGCGGGCTTCGCGATCGCGCCCGGCTACGACGTCGTCACCGGCTGGGGCTCGCTCGACATCGCCGCGTTCGTCGCGAGCTGGCCGGGCGGCGCGTTCCAGCTCGATGCCGCGCGTCCCGCGCTCGCGCTCGCCGAATCCGAAGTCTCGCTCGCGCGTGGCGAGCAGACGACGATCGCGGTGTCGCGCTCGGGCTTTCGCGGCGATGTCACGTACGCGTGCTCGGGCTTGCCCGACGGCGCGAGCTGCACGTTCAAAGGCGACTCGCTGACGATCGCGATCGCAGCATCGCCGAGCGTCGCTGCCGGCGTGCTGCGCGGGCTCGCCACCGCCGCCGCGATCGCGCTGCTCGCGGGTTTATTCCGCCGCCGCAAGCTCGCGGCGCTGATCGTCGTCGCACTCGCGAGCTGCGCGACGGCGGGGCAGGGCGCGGTCGCACCGACGGCCGACTCCAGCGGGATCACCGTCACGGCGACCGGCGCGACCGGCGATACGGCGTCGGCGACGCTGATGCTGTCGATCGACGAGTGAATACACGCACCCGGGCGCACGTTGCGACCGAGATGCACACACGCCCGACGATCGTCGCGATCGTGCTCGCCACGGCTGCGCTCGCGCGTGCCGAGCCTCGGCGCGAGCTGCGCGATCAGCTCCCGGCGTGGGCGAGCGCGAGCACGGATCTCGGCCGCATCGCCGATCAACCGCTCGAGCACCTGACCGTGTGGCTCGCACGGTCGCCCGATCGCGAGCGCGCGTTCGCCGAGCTGCGCCGCGATCAGGAGACGCCGGGCTCGGCGAGCTATCACAAGTGGCTCACGCCCGCGCAGATCGGCGAGCGCTTCGGCGCGAGCGATGCCGACCTCGCCGCGATGACGGCGTGGTTGCACGAGCGCGGCTTCGCCGTGCGCCGCGTCGCCAACGCACGCAGCTTCATCGAGCTCGCGGGCACGGCGCGAATCGCCGAAGCCGCGTTCGGCGTCGAGCTGCATCGCTTCGAGCTGGCCGACGGCACGTCGCGCATCGCGCTCGATCGCGAGCCGAGCATGCCCGCGCGGCTCGCGCCGTTGGTCGACGGCATCACCGGCTTGGTCGAGACCGTCTCGGTCGCCGACGTGCACGTCGATTGGACCGGCTCCGACGGCAAGCACTACGTGATGCCGGCGGACTTCGCGGCGATCTACGATCAAACGCCGATCGCGATGGCCGGTCACACCGGCGCGGGCCAGACGATCGGCATCATCGGGCGCTCGCGCGTGCTGGCGAGCGACATCACGCAGTCGGCGATGCTCGCGAACGCGACGATCCCGCAGCCGACGATCATCGTGCCGCCGGCCGGCGTCGATCCGGGCGCGCCGTGCACCTCGGAGACCTGCACGAGCTTCTCCGACAACATCGAGGCGCTGATCGACGTGCTGCGCGCAGGCTCGACCGCGCCGAGCGCGACGCTCGATCTGATCGTCAGCAAGTCGACCGCGACCGAGGACGGCGTCGTCATCGCGCTGACCTATGCGATCGATACGTTCGGCACGGCGACGCACGCGAACATCGTGTCGGTCAGCTTCGACGAGTGCGAATCGAAAGCGGGCGCGGCGCTGACCAGCTCGCTCGACGCGCTGTATCAACAAGCGGCCGCGCAGGGTCAAACCGTGCTCGTGTGCTCGGGCGATTCGGGCGCGGCGATGTGCGACACGCAATTCGCGACGCCACCCGCGACGCAGGTTCGCGCGGTCAACGCGTTTTGCTCGAGCGCGGCGGTCACGTGCGTCGGCGGCACCGAATTCAACGACGGCAGCGCCGACTGGAGCGGCAGTGGCGCCGCACTCGGCTACATCCCCGAAGGCGCGTGGAACGAGCCGGGCACGGCCGGCGCGACGACCGCGGCGTCGACCGGCGGCGGTACGAGCACGCTGATCGCGCTACCGCCGTATCAAGCGAGCGTCGCGCCGACCGGCATCACGCATCGCATGACGCCCGACGTCGCGTTCTCGGCATCGGGCCACGATTCGTATTACGGCTATCTCGCGGCGGGCGGCGGCGACGGCAACTTCTACGGCACGTCCGCGGCGGCGCCGTCGATGGCCGCGGTGATGGCGATCGTCGACGAGATCACCGGCGAGAACCAAGGCGCCGCGAACACGACGATCTACGCGCTCGCCGCGGGCAGCGCGAGCCCGTTTCACGACGTCACGGTCGCGTCGAGCGGCGTCGTGACCTGCACGACCGCGATGCCGAGCATGTGCAACAACAGCCTGCCGGGACCGTCGGCCTTGACCGGCGGGCTCGCCGGCTATGCGATCGGCCCGGGCTACGATCTCGCGACCGGCTGGGGCTCGCCCGACATCGCGGCGTTCATCGCGAGCTGGCCCGGCGCGGTCGCGCATCCGATGCTCGCGCTCGGTCAGGGCGAAGTCTCGCTCGGCGCGGGTCAGTCGGCGACGGTGACGCTGACGCCGTCGGGCTTTCTCACCGCGGTGAGCTACGCGTGCTCGGGAACCCCCGACGACGTCGCGTGCTCGTTCGGCTCCGACGGGCTGACCGTCTCGAGCTCGGCCGCGCCCGGCAACGCCGCGGGCGCGCTCGCGCTCGGCTTCGGCGGCATGCTCGTGCTCGCGTTGCTGCGCCGCGCTCGGCGGGGCGCGCTCGGGTTGGTCGTGGTCGCGAGCTGCGCCGGCAATCTGAACGGAGCGCCGTCGCCGGATGCGATCGTCGACGCGCCGGCGACCGCGACGATCACGGTGATCGCGACCGGCGGCGGTGGCGAGACG
>DASXEF010000736.1:0-2731 GCA_036490255.1 Kofleriaceae bacterium | reverse complement strand
CTGGCACATGTCCTTGTCGACCGCGGCGATGCGCACTTGCTCGACGCGCGGGTCGGCCGCGGCGCGCGCGGCGGCGGATCCGCGCGTCGAGCAAGTGCGGATCGCTGCAGTCGACAAGGACATGTGCCAGTGCGTGATCGGCACGCGCGTCGTGCGCTGGGATCGCTGGAAGGACGAGATCCTCGACGAGGCCGGCGTGATCGCGAAGCACGGCGTGCTGCCGGTCTCGATCCCGGATTGGCTCGCGCTCGTCGGCGATACGGCCGACGGCATTCCCGGCATCTCCGGCTGGGGCAAGAGCTCCGCGAGCAAGGTGCTGATGAAGTGGCGCGCGATCGAATCGATCCCGACGGATGCGTCGAAGTGGGGCGTCGACGTGCGCGGCGCCGACAAGCTGTCGGCCGCGCTCGAAGCCGAGCGCGACAACGCGATGCTCTACAAGCACCTCGCGACGCTGCGGCTCGACTGCCCGATCGCGTGCGACGTCGACGCGCTCGAGCGCAAGCCGCCGAATCCCGCGGAGCTGTCGGCGCTCTACGCCGAGCTCGGCTTGCCCGACAACGCGGTTGCGCTGTGAGGCCGCTCGTCCTGGTCGCGCTCGCCGCGTGCATGACGGCGGCGCGGCCGCGGCCGACCGACGGTGGGATCGGCGGGCTCACGCGCGATCGCGACAGTGGGTACGCGCTCGGCTACGTCACGTTGCGATTGCGCGCCGGCACACGGGTCGAGACGTCGACGCGCGAAGGGCTGTTCGGCTTCGATCATCTCGCGCCCGGTCGCTACACGATCGATGCGCGGTACGGCGACCTGCGCGCGACGCTCAAGAACATCGACGTCTCGCGCGGCGACGTCACGATCGTCGAGCTCGACATCGGCTCCGGATCGAACGAGCGCGACTACGCGACCGACACGCTCGATTCGACGATCGGCCACTTCACGCCGACCAAGCACGATGCCGCGACCGGCATCATCGAAGGCACGATCACCGACACGAAGTCGCGGCGGCGCATCGGCGGTGCATCGATCACGGCCGTCGCCGGCGGCGTCACGCTGCAGGCGATCAGCGACGACGCCGGGCGTTATCGCTTCGATCCGGTGTCGCCCGGCACGTACTCGATCAGCGCGTACTACGCGGTCAGCGGCCACGGCCAGATCGAAGTGCGGCGCAGCGCGATCGTCGTCGAAGGCGGCCACGGCGTGCGCGTGCCGCTGTGGATCGAGACGCAGCGTTAACTACGAGAACCAGTAGCGAATGCCGAGCGAGAAGTCGACGTCGAAGTAAACGTCGCGTCCCGCGTAGTCGTGATAGAAGTCCAGCGTCGGCACGAGCTGGATGAACACGTCGAGCGGCACTTCGTTGAAGTCGAACGTCACGCCGATCGGCACGCGCACGCCGAAGAAGTCGACGCCGCACTCGGGCCCGGCGCCGCAGTCGTAGTCGCCGAACCACGCGCGACCGCCGACGCCGATATAGAACGGCAGCTTGAATGCCGGCACTTCGGTGATCAAGAACGGGTGCCACAGGTAGTCGACGTAGAGGTGAACGCCGCCGCCGTTCACGTAGTAGTTGTGATAGAGGTCGCCGACGCCGAAGTCGATCGCTTGGCTCGGCGTGAGGAACAGCTTGCCGGTGACGCCGGTCGGCTCGACGAGCTCGAGCCCCAAACCGAAGATGCCGTTCGAGACGTAGTTGGACGTGCCGCCGAAATGGCGACGCCGCGCATCCGCGGTTGCCGAGATGCTCAGAACCGCAACGAGAACGATCAAAGCCGCGCGCTTCATTCCGCGATCGTAGTCTCGTTCGTTTTTTTAAGAGAGTTCGTGTCACACTATCGTGGTGCACCGCTTGTACACGTTGCCGGTCATCTTGACGGCAACTGCGGGATGTGGCTCGGGACCGGTGAGCCCGGTGGTCGCGCAAAACACCGCGCCGACCGAGAGCAAGGTCGTCAACATGCACGTCGTCGCGCAGCCGGATTCCGGGCCGCCGGCCGATGCAGGATTGCCCGCGCCGATCGACACGCCGAAGCTCGCGTGCACGGATCCGCAGACGGCGCGCGCTGCGCCCGCACCGGAGCCGACGTACTTTTGCGCTCGTCCCGACGGCGTGCGTGAAGGCCCGTTCGTGTCGCTGTTTCCCGACGGCACCGTCGCGATCGACGGCAGCTACAAGGCGGGCAAGCTCGACGGCGTGTGGACGCGGCACTATCCGGGCGGCAACGTCGCCGAGACCGGCGCGTATGTCGGCGGCCTCAAAGACGGCACGTGGACGCAGAAGAAGATCTCCGGCGACGCGATCGGCGACTACAAGCTCAAGCTCGGCACCGGCACCGAGAAGCAATGGTTCGACGACGGTCCGCTCTATCGCGAACGCACGCTCGCGCACGGCGTGCCGTACGGGCCGATCAAATTTTACGATCACGACGGCACGCTCGTCGTCGCCGCGAAGCTGTACGGCAGTCGCTACGACGGGCCGAAAGCGGTCGGCGGTAAGAACACGCTGCGGATCGAGGAGACGTTCACGAACGGCGTGCGTCACGACGCGCGCCAGATCTGGCAGTTCTGGCTGCTCGTCGTCGAGGAGAACTACGACGACAAGGGCAAGCTCGACGGCGCGTACACGATCTGGCGCGACAAGAAGATTCCGCGCGTGCAAGGCACGTACGACCACGGCAAGAAGACCGGCACGTGGTCGTGGTTCGATCACTACAACAACAAAGAGCGCGAAGGC
>DASXEF010000719.1:0-4586 GCA_036490255.1 Kofleriaceae bacterium | reverse complement strand
GTAGACGTTGCCGTCGATGGATCGCTTGGTCGACTTCTGATCGTAGACGTCGTTGTCGATCGATCGCTTGCTCGGATCCGTCGTGGTCGACGGCGGCGTCGTCGTGACCGCAGTCGTCGGCGGCGGCGTGGGTGGCGGCGCCGTGACCGGCGGCGCGACGGGCGTCGTCGCGTGGACGATCGGATGCTGGCCGCGTACCTGCTTGACCTGTGCGTGCGCGATCGTCGGTGGCTCGGGCGGCGTGATCGCGACTTGCTTCACCGGATCGAGCCGCAGCTGGACCGTCTGATCCGAATCGGCGATGAAGCGCCGCGCGACCGGGATGTAGCCGTCGGCTTTGACGTCGAGTTGATGGATCTGCGAGTCGTGCGGCAGCGCGCCGACGTACGGGTTCGTGCCGAGCGACTTGCCGTCGAGAAACAGCGTCGCTTCCGCGGGGCTGACGATCACTTCGATCCGGATGCTCGTCGCGACGACCGGCGGCGTCGGTGCGGGCGCGGGCGTCGGCGCGGGATTCGACGCGGCCGGTGGCGGCGTCGGTTGCGGTGCCGGCGCTGCTGCACGCGGTCGCGCGATCGTCGCGATCGCGATGCCGCCGACCAGCGCGATGCCGCCGCCGATCGCGATCGGCACGAGTCGCGAACGATGTGGCGCAGGTGGCAGCGACGGCACCTGATGCGGCTGCGATTGCAGGACCGGCATCGGCATCGGCGTCGGATGCTTCGTCGGCATTTGCGCGGCCATCATCGGGCCGGTGATCGCGGGTGCCGGCTTGAAGCGCGCGGGCGTGGTTTGATGCTCGCCGACCGCATTCTCGAGCGAGATCTCGACCTCGTCGGTCTCGTCGTTCGCGTTCAAGCCGCGATTCGGCGTCGGTTCGAACCGCGGCAGATCCGGCGGTGCGTACGGGCCGAACGCCAGCTGGGTGAGCCGCTGCAACTGCGTGTCGATGACGCTTTGCAGCCGCGTGCGATCGTCGGCGACGATCTCGCAGACGTACTGCGCGAGCTCTTCGCGATCGACCGGGCCGCCGTGCGTGTTGATGTAGCGGATCAGATCGGCGCGGAACGTCGCGGCGGTCGGATAGCGATCTTCGCGGTTCGGCGTCAGCGCGCGCTCGCAGATCAACCGCAGCTCGGGATCGAGCGGCGTGCCTTCGAGCGTCGGCAGCTCGCCCTGGCCGAGTCGCGACGCGACCATCGGGCCCGTCGCCGTGCCCCAGAAGCGCTCGCCCAACGCCGCTTCGGCGAGGATCACGCCGACCGAGAAAATATCGGCGCGGCCGTCGACACGCTCGCCGCGAACTTGCTCCGGCGGCATGTAATTGAGCTTGCCGCTGTAGCGCCCGGTCTGCGTGAAGCTGTGCGTGTCGGCGCCCTTCGCGATGCCGAAGTCGAGGATCTTCGCGACGCCTTGCGCCGTGATGATCACGTTCGACGGCGTCAGATCGCGATGCACGACCTTGAGCAGCTTGCCGTCGATGCCGCGCGCGCCGTGCGCGTAGTCGAGGCCTTCGAGCACCTGCGCGAGGATCGCGAGCGAGATTCGGATCGGGATGCCACCGCGCTTCGCCGCGCGTTGTCGAAGGCGCGCGAAGTTCGCGCCGTCGAGATACTCCATCACGATGTAATGACGGCTTCCCTCTTCGCCGACCTCGTACGTCTGCACGACGTTCGGATGCGAGAGCTGCGCGGCGAGCCGCGCCTCGTCGAGAAACATCGTCGAGAACATCGGATCGCCGATGAACCGAGCGAGCTTGACGACAAGTAACTTTTGAAAGCCACCTGGGCCTTGCGTGCACGCGAGGTACACGTCGGCCATACCGCCCTGACCTAACAAAGCAATCAGCCTGTAACGACCAAGTGGTGTCTCGATACTCTGATCCATCACCCGCGTGGGCTCCCCGCGCTGATCTTAACCCACGCGAAAGGTCGATCGAAACCCGGACACGACGCTTGCGCAAAGTGTGTATGCGCCGGCACTACATGCGGACGTGGCGAGCTAGTACTCGTCGTGTCGCACGATCGTGATCGGGCCCGCCGTGGCGGTTTCGAGCGAGGCGCGCGCGGTCGCGGCGGTGGTCACCGCAACGGTCACGGCATCGTCTGGATGAAAATGCCGCGCACATGCGGCGCGGACGTCCACGGCACCGAGCTGAGCGAGCAATTCTGGCATCCGGGATGTGTAGCCGGTGGGTAATTCGAACACAGCGTCTCGCACGGCGAGCTGCATGCGCTGGCGCGCGGTCGCGACGTGAAACGGCATCGCGCCGACGAGGTAGCTGCGCGCGAAGTCGACTTCTTCATCGCTGGGACCGTTCGCGGCGTAGTCCGCGTAGAGCTCTAAGGTCAGCGCGACCGCAGGACCTGCGACTTCGATCGCCGCGGCCGTCCAGATCTCGAACCAGTGCGGCAGTCGCGAGCGGCGTAGTGCGCAGCCGGCGCCGTAGCTCCAGCCGCGCTTGACGCGGATCTCTTGCATCAACCGCGAGCTGAACAAGCCGCCGAAGATCGCCTCGGCGATCGCGATCGCGGGCGTATCGGGATGGCCGTAGCGCGTCGCGAGATGGCCGATGCGCAGCTGTGCTTGCGTGCGATCGGGTTTGTCGACGAGGAATACGCGGCGTCCGCCACCGCGCGTGCCGAAATCATCGGGCTGCACGAGCGCGGCGCCGGCCGGCAACCGCTCGACCAAGCGCTGCGCGAGTGCGCGTGCGCGTGCATCGTCGACGTCGCCGGCGAGGCCGATGATGAGGTTGTCGGCGACGACCTCGCGGCGCCACAGCGCGATCGCATCTTCGCGGCGGATCTTCGCGAGCGAGCTCTCGGTGCCGAGCGACGTGCGGCCGTACGGATGGCCGGGGCAACACAGCCAGTCGAACCAGCGCGTCGCGAGCGCGCCGTCGTCGTCGCGGATCTCGTCGAGCACCTGCGGCGTCTCGCGCAACAGCCGCGCGTGTTCGTCTTCGTCGAACCGCGGCGCCGCCAAGATATCGGCGGCGAGATCGATCACCGCGCCGGCGTGACGCGACAGCGCGAGGCCGCTGATCGACAGCGAGTCGCGGCTGACGCCGACCTCGATCGCGGCGCCGAGCGAATCGAGCGTTTCGTCGAGGACTGCACGCACGCGCGAGCCGGCACCGCGGCGAGCGAGCAGGGCGGCATGGCGATGCAGGCCTTCGATGCCGACCGGATCGGCGGATGCACCACCGCGGATCGCGATGTCGAACCACACCAGCGGCGTGTCGGGGGACGGCTCGACAACCAGATGCATCAGCTATCACTTTCGTCGTCGTCGGCATCGTCGGCATCGTCGGGTTCGGGCTCCGCGATCACGATCGTGCGCCGAGCCGGCACGACGTACGTGCGCACGGCGCGCGCGACATCGGCCGCGGTCACCGAGGTCAGTCGCTCGACGATCGCGTCGAGCCGGCGGAAATCGCCGAGCGACGTCTCGTAGTGCCCGAGCGCCTCCGCTTTGCCGTCGACATCGGCGAGCGAGCTCCACAGATCGGTTTCGGCGAGCGCCTTGGCCTTCTCGACCTCGGCGGCCGTCGGCGGCTGCTCGACGAGCGCGGCGATCTCGCGATCGATCGCGGCGATGACCTCGTCGGCGCTGTGGCCGCGCGCGGTGGTGATCGCGAGCCGCAGCAGCGACGGATCGCGAAACGGCGTCAGCTGCGCGTCGACCGAGCTCGCGGCTTCTTGCTCGATCACGAGCTTGCGATGCAGTCGCGCCGACGGGCAGCCGGCGAGCAACGTCGCGACGATCTCGAGCGCGGCCCAATCGGGATCGTCTTGCCCCGGCGCCTTGTAGCCGATGAGCAGTCGATCGGTCGCGATCGGTTTCGGCGCGCGCACGACGCGCTCGCGCGTCTGCTCGGGCTCGACCTGCGGCTCGATCGCCGGCAGCACGGCCGGCGCGATGCCGCCGTAATGCTGCTCGACGAGCGCGCGGAGCTCGGCTTCGTCGAAATCGCCGACGCACACGATCGTCGCGTTGTTCGGCGCGTACCACGTGCGATAGAACGCGCGGATCTCGGGCAACGCGAGCGCTCTGATATCTTCCATCCAGCCGATCGTCGGCCAGCGATACGGGTGCACGGTGAACGCGTGCGCCATCAATTGCTCGTCGAGCCAGCCGTCGACGTCGTCTTCGACGCGCTCGCGGCGCTCGTTGGTGACGACGTCGCGCTCCTTCTCGACCGGATCGTGCTCGAGCACGAGGCGCTGCATCCGCTCGGCTTCGAGCCGGATGCCGAGCGCGAGGTCGCGCGCGGGCAGCGACAGCTTGTAGTACGTCCAATCGACCCACGTCGCCGCGTTCGATTCGCCGCCGGTGCGCTCGACGAGTCGATCGAACTCGCCGGGCGGCAGCTGCTCGGTCTGGCCGAACATCAGGTGCTCGAACAAATGCGCCATGCCGGTCGCACCCGGTCGCTCGTTGCGCGAGCCGACGCGAAACCACGTCTGCAACGCCAAGATCGGCGCGCGGCGATCGAGCGCGGCGATGAGCCCGAGCCCGTTGTGGAGGCGAAACCGCTTTGCCGTGACGCCTCGGCCGATCGGAGCTTCGGCTTCGAGTTG
>DASXEF010000704.1:0-4131 GCA_036490255.1 Kofleriaceae bacterium | reverse complement strand
CGCCGTTCGCGAGCGCCGCACGGCCGGCCTCGGTCAGCGCCAGCACGCGACGCGCGCCGACGCCGCTCCCCGCCGGCAACGCCGCGCGCACGACCTCGCCGGGCGGCGCCTCGTAGTAATCGGCGAGCCACATACAGAGCTCGACGAGATCCGCCGGCAGCGCCGGCTCGTCGTCGAGCACGTCCGAAACGTCGACGAGCGTCACGCCCGGCGGCGGCGCCTCGCCGGGCGCCCGGACGATCACGCCCGTGACCTTCTTGCCGCCGAAGCGCACCAACACGCGCGCACCGACGCGCGCCTTTGCGTGTAACCGCGCCGGCACGCGATAGTGAAACCGCCCGGCGACCGGCAACGTCACCGCGACTTCGACAACGTCGCTGCTCGCATGACGCGCGCCGGCGATCTCGGGATCGGCCGCGCGTGCTCCGCCGTTGGAAACCAGCCCGGTCACGACGACGCCACAGTACCATCGCGGTCGGACACGTGATTCGAGCGTCGAAATGAGCGAGCGACCGTTCCCACCGTCGGCGAGACGACTCGCGCTCGCGCGCCGTGCGGGCCTCAGCGCCGCGAGCCCGGTGGTCGTCGGCGGCCTCGCGCTCGCGACCGCGGCGATCGGGATCGCGATGAGCTTCGGCGCCGCGCACGACGCCGGCGCGCAGCTCGCGGCTGCGATCGCCGACGCATGTGCCGGCCGCGCAGCGTTGACCTCGACACTCGGCCGCCAGCTCGCGACGTCGGCGCTCGCGATCGCCGCACCGATCCTCGGCGCTCTCGCCGCCGTCGCGATCGCCGGCCAGCTTGCACAGACGCGCGCCGTGTGGCTGCCGCGACGCCGCGTCGACGGCGCACCCGTGCTCGACAACGGCGCCGGCGCGCGCACGCGACGCACCGCGCTCGAGCTCGCGTTTGCCGTCGCCATCGCTTCGGTCGTGTTCGGTTGGATGTGGCTCATGGCTCCTCGGTTCGCCGTGCTCGTCATGCTCGATCCTCACGATCTCCTCGCCGCCGGCGGCGCGCTGCTGCTCGCCGCGATCGCCGCGATCGCGATCGGCTATCTCGCGCTCAGCGTCATCGACGCACTCGCCCGCCACCTCGCGCTCGCGCGCTCGCTCGCCATGACCGCCACCGAAAAGCGCGAGGACGATCGACTCGCGGCCGCCGACCCGCGGTGGGCCCAACAGCGCAGCGCGCTCGCTCGCCCTTCGCTCGAAGGCGCGACGGTGCTCGTCCTCGGCGACGATGTCGCCGTGGCGATCGCGTGGGACGCACGACGCCGCCCGACGCCCGCGCGAATCGCGATCGGTCGCCGCGCGTACGCGACGCAGCTCGTCGGCCTGGCTCGACGCCACGGCGTACCGGTGCATCGCGACGCGATGCTCGCCGCATCGCTCGCCGGCGCGGAAGGCCCCGTGCCCGCCGCGGACTGGCCCGCGCTCGCGACGGTGATCGCCGCGCTTCGCCGGTGATCGACATCAGCCGGTGCTTGTCGCGGTGACCTCCTGTGCGATCTGCTCGTCGATCCATTGGCATGCATCGGTCACTTCGATGCCTTCGAGGGTCACGCGCCGCAACGCGCGATCCGCGAGGCTGACGCACGGCTCGAGCGCGTCGAGCAGATCGGTCACGCAGTCGTGCGCACAGCCGATGTCCGAAACATCGGCCCACTGCGTGTCGCGTGCTTCATCGAACAAGTCGGCGAGCACGAGGACGCGAACGTACGCGTCGTGCGCGAGGTCGCGCTCGCCCTCCGACAATTCTTCGAATCGCGCGAGCCGGCCGTTCTCGAGCATCGCGACGACGAAGTCGTCCGCCGCTCGCACGATCGATCGGATCGTGTAGATCGGCGCGTTCGCGCGCCAGCGTCGGCCGAGCCACGCGACTTCGTAGCGCACGCACTCGAACGCCGATCGGATCAATGGTTCGTTGCAGATCATGCCGCGTTCGCATTGCATCGCTCGCGCCAGCGCAACTACGCGAGCTCACATGACCGCTTGTCCGGAACGTCCGAGAACCGGCTTCGACGTCCGGGACTCGGACGCTACAGGGATGCGTTCGCGATCTTGCCGATGGCCTCGTATTCCAAACGTGCGGCGCGATCGAGATCGCGATGACTGATCGCTTCGCGCCGGTCCGCAGCAAAAAAGGCGGCTCGCAGCGTCGCGTTGCGGATGTAGCCGCCGCTCATCTCGTAGCGTCGCGCGAGCAATGAGAAATCGATCTCGTCGCGCGGCGCCGGCGCTGGGAGCATCGCGCGCCACAGGTTCTCGCGCTCGCGCTCGTCCGGCGTTTCGAACCGGACATGCAACGCGAGGCGTCGAAGAAACGCGGCATCGATCGAGCTCTCGTGGTTGCTCGTCAGTAGGCAAACGCCGGAGAACGTCTCCAACCGCTGTAAGAGATAGTTGGTTTCGAGATTCGCGTAGCGGTCGTTGCTCGTTCGCACGTCCGTGCGCTTACCGAACAACGAATCTGCCTCGTCGAAGAGCAGGACCGCGTGGCCAGCTTCCGCCGCATCGAAGAGACCGCCGAGTTGCTTTTCGGTTTCGCCGATCCACTTCGACACGATGTTCGCGAGATCGACGCGATACAGCTCGAGCCCGAGCTCGCGGGCGACCAGCGAGGCGACCATCGTTTTCCCCGTGCCGGGTGGCCCGGAAAACAGCGCCGCGATACCGAGGCCTCTACCTACCTTGGCGGCAAACCCCCAGTCCTCGTAGACGCGGCGGCGCTCGCGCACCCGCGCGACCAGCTCGCTGATCGTCTCGAGCTGGTCTTGCGGCAGCACGAGATCGTCCCAGGTCTGCGAGACCGTCACGCGTCGAGCGTATCGACCGAGCCGATCGTCGAGAGTCGCGCGGATTCCAGCCGCGATGTCGTCGGGCGCGACATCGCGCCCGCTCGCCCTCGCCTTCGCGGCATCTGCAGAGCGCACGATCAATCCCGCAGCGAGGGGGAACCGATCCGCGAGCAGCTCGCCGTCCTGGTCCGTGCCCGTACCAAGCGCATCGAGCCAGAGCTCGGCGCGCCGCTTCGACGTCGGAGGTTCCATGTCGATGATCACCGTCGGTCGATTCGGCGCGAAACCGCTCATCGCGTGCGCCATCGTCGCGAACACCGGACCTTCGACGACGAGCTCGGCCTCGAGCAGCGACGCGTGTTGCGGCTTGCCGGCGAGTGCATCGAGATTGCCGAGTAGCGGCACGCGAGTCGACAGCCGGCACTCACGCGCGATGGCGCGAACCTCATGCACGAGCCGTTCGGTGTCGTCGCTGAGCCGGGCCACATCGACTTCGAGCACTTCGAGACCCGCCGCTCGCGCGAACGCCGTCACGGCGCTCCGCTTTCCGGACGACGGCAAGCCGACGAGCATGACAAAGGCGTTGCCGCGAACGGCGTCCGCGAGCGCGCGTGACGTCGCGTCGGCGAGCGCGAGCGCGTCACACGCGCACGCAGGTCGCGATCGAACGTACCCGCATCTCGATGCGAGCGAGCTCGTGCCGAGCAGTGCGAGCGACAACAAGCACTCCGTTGCTCGCACCGTGCGCCGCGCCCACGACGAATTCGCGGGATCGACGTGCTCGATCAGGGCGAACCTCATCAACGCGCCGGTGGGGCCGAGCTCGCTCACGGCGCGGGCCGGCTGCGAGCCGTACGCGACGGCGGCAAGCGCGCTCTTGCTCACCTCTGCGCTACCCGAGAGCGCTTCGAGCCGGCTCGCGATCGTCGGTTCGAGCTGTGTCGCTGCGAGTGTCCAAGCGACGAGCTCCTCTTCGAGCGAGAGCCCGAGGTGCGGGCCGAAGCCGCGGACGAGCCCGTCGACCTCCCGCGTACGTCGCGAAATCGCGATCAATGCTTGTTCGACGACTTTGCGGTGAGCGTCGTCGACCGGCTCCGAGCGCGATCGACGAAGCGCGAGCTCGACATGCACGCCGACCACGTCGATCCAGTGCTTGGTTAGCTCGGGAAGCATAGGCGGAGGTTTCGGCCGCCATGCGCAACGGTTGCTATGGCCGTGCAAACGACAAAACTGCACCGATTTTGCGCACATCCGGCACCTTCGATGGCTTGCACCCATCGACGCCGAGCGTCACTTCCACGCCGTCGTTCGAGCGGTGTTGATGCGCCGAT
>DASXEF010000662.1:0-6158 GCA_036490255.1 Kofleriaceae bacterium | reverse complement strand
CGCCGCCGGAAACGGATGCTCGGGTGCGAGCCGATATTCGACGCTCGCCACGACCAGGCCGGTCGCATCGGCGAGCTCGCGTAGCGCGACGTCCTGCATGTCGGCGCCGCCGAGCATCCAACCACCGCCGTGAACGTGCAGATAGACGCCGCGCGGCTTCGCCGGCCGGATCACGCGCAGCTTCACGCCGCCGGCGTCGATCCACGTCGCGTCGTCGAGGAACACCGGCGCGCCGAACACGCCCTTGCCGGCGCGACGACCGGCGCGCACGAGCGCCGGCGCCAGCGTGTGGAGCGACGGCTGGCTCGCGAGCAACGCCTCGAGCTGTGCGTTGAACGCGATCGCCTCGCGCGCGACCTCGTCGGGGACGACCATCACTTCGACGGCATCGTCAGCGCGCGAAGATCTTCGGCGGTCGTGACCTTGATGTACTCGATCTGCTTGCCGCGGAGCCGGCGCTTGGTCTCGCGATACGCGACCGCCGACAGCTTGCCGAGCCGCGCGGCTTCTTCGAGCGCGCGCGGGAGCACGCGCTCGGGAGCCACGACCTCGTCGAGCCAGCCCGCTTCGATCGCGTGCTCGGGCGCGTAGATGTGCGCCATCAACGTCGCGCGCGGTAGCTCGCGTGCCGTCAGCCGATCGCGCGCGAGCTCCATCGCGAGCGCCGGCACCGGCATGCCGATCGCGACCTCGTTGAGGCCGAGCTTGAAGTTGCCGGCGGCGCCGACGCGCCAATCGCCGGTGAGCACCGTCAGCGCACCACCGGCGAGCGCGTGGCCGGTGCACGCGATCACGAGCGGCAGCTGCGCGTCGTAGAGCGACAGCAGCAGCTGACCGCCGCGCGTCACCATCGCGATCGCGTTCTCCATCCCGCTCATCATCACGCGCAGATCGAACCCGGCGCAGAACCGCTCGGGCCGACCGGCGAGCACCATCGCCGACGCTTCGCGCTCGGCGCGATGCAGCGCGTCCATCAGCGCGTCGATCATCTCGTACGACAGCGCGTTGGCCTTGCCGTCGTCCATCGTCACGACGGCGACGTTGTCTTGCAGCTTGTAGTCGAGCATGGCGGTCACGGCTCGACGATAACGCGAAATCCGACCCGACGTGTCGCCGCAGCAGACAACGCTCGCGCGTCGGTCACGCCTCGACGTGTCGCGTGTCACCGCAGTAGACGACGAGCGATCACGCTCGATCGGCTCGGCTCGACACTCGCGCGTACTCGCTCGAGTACGAGTACGAGTACGAGTACGAGTACGATTTCACGGCGGCGTCGTCTCGGCTCGACGCTCGCGAAACTCGACCCGACGTGTCGCGTCTCACCGCAGTAGACAACGAGCGATCACGTCTCGGCTCGACGCTCGCTCGAGTACGAGTTACGGGGACTGGAGCACCAGCGCGTGAATGTCGGGCGTCGTCGGATCGCGCGAATCCCACGCGAGGATCGGCGAGCCATGACCCGTCGTCGCGGCGATGAAGAAGCCGTCGAGGACGTCGGTCGCGGCGATGTCTTGCATCGTCCACGTGCCCGGGCCGGCCATCGTCGCGACGTCGACGTCGGACGAGAGGCCGTCTTGATAGGCGATCGTCGGCGTGTCGTTGACGAGAAAGATCGTCGCGGCGGCGCCGACGTTGTGCGGGCGATCGCCCATGCGCTCGCCGTCGTCGACGACGTCGGGCGTGCCAGGCGTGCCGCCTTGCCATGTCGTGTGCATGACCTGGTCGCCGATCGCGTCTTGATACGCGACGTGCACGGTGCCGTCGCTCGCGACGACCGCCGAGCTCCACATGCCGCGATCGGTCGTGGTCGTGCCGCCGTCGAGCACGGTCGGCATGAACATCGACGAGCCGAGCGAGGTCTCGACCGCGATCACGAGCGACCGCGCCGTCTGATCGTAGTACGTGATCGCGAGCCGGCCGTCGGTGAGCAGCACCGGGCTGTCGAACATGCCGGCGCCGGTCGGCACGTCGTAGATCATCGGATCGGCGAGCGCCGCGACGCACGTGCCGGTCGAGCACACGTCGCCGCTGCCGCAGCCTGCCGAGCAATCGCTCGTCGGCGTGATGCAGATGTCGCCGTCGGAGCCCGCGACGCACGAGTCGCCGGCCGCACACAGCCCCGCGCAGCTGCCGATCGCCGAGACGACCGTCGTGATCGTGAAGTCGGTGGCGGCTTGCGGATCCATCGTCGTCGCGCGCGCGAGCCGCAGCTCGGTCACCATGTGGCCCATGCCGTCGTCGACGCCGACCGCGAGATACGCGATCGTCGGATAGCCACTGCCGTCGATGAGCATGCGCGTGAACTGACCGATCTTTTCGCCTTGGCCCGGATCGACGACGAAGTTGTTCCAGCTGCCGCCGGCCTTCGTCTCGTAGGCGTACTTCAGCACGTTGTTGTCGCGGTCCTGATACGCGACGCGCGCCGTGTGGTTCGACAGCGCGATCGACGTCCACGCGCCGACGTTCGGGCCCGGATCGCTGATGCCGCCGCGCCACGTGCTCGGATCGTAGGTCGGCGTCTCGTCGGGCACGCCGTCGATCGTCATGTACGCCGCCGAGCCGCTCGTCGCATCGCCGATCACGAGATCGCCGAACACGTTGTCGTAGGTCGCGACCATCACGCGTTGATCGTCACCCGCGATGCTCGCCCAGCGACCGACCGCGCCGGTCAGCGAGCCGGTCATGCACGCGGTGCTGCCGCACGGATTCTTCGAGCCGCAGCTGCAACCGGGCAAGCACGCGAGCGCGGTGATCCACACGATCGCGCCGAGCCGCTTCATCCCGCGGCGTAGCCGGCGCATCGGCAGCAGCAGGAGCGCGAAGATCAGCGCGAACGGTGCGGCCGCGCCGAAGCTGGTGCCGCCGCTCGCGTCGCACTGGCAGCCCTGCGCGCCTTCGGTGCCGTGGAACGGATCGTCGGCCTTGATCGAGCCGTCGGCGCTGCGCGGCGGGAGAATGCCCATCCCGATCGGCACGTTGATCTTCACCGGCGCGAGATCTTGGCTCGCCGGCACGCCGCGCAGCCGCGAGCGCACCTCGATCGTGTGCACGCCGGGCAGCCAGAACGTCTGCGGCGACACCGTCGGGTTCGCGTTGTGGCCCCACGGCGACCAC
Organism: Kofleriaceae bacterium; assembly: GCA_036490255.1. Taxonomy (GTDB): domain Bacteria; phylum Myxococcota_A; class Polyangia; order Haliangiales; family Haliangiaceae; genus JABFXX01. The sequence continues at coordinate 3,044 of DASXEF010000662.1, read as the reverse complement.
GTGCCGTGATCCAAGCGCAGCGAGAACTCCAACCGGCTCGGATCCTGATCGATCGCGCCCAGCGAGAGCGTCACGCGCGGCGGCTGATTCGCGCGCCATTTGCTCGAGTCGCGCGCGATCGCGCGATCGGGCTCGTCGACATTCGTGATGTCGACGGTCGTCGATAGCGGCTGCACCGCGGGCGCGGCGAGCGAGACGTTGGCAAAGATCGCCAAGTAATCGCCGACGCCGTCGCCGTCTTTGTCGTCGACCGCGGTCACCGACGTCACCGCGAGATCCAAGCCTGCGATCGAAGGCAGGTTGATCTTCGGCAGCGCCGCCGACAGCTGCGGCAGCACGAGCCCGAGCAGCGTCGGGAACAGCGCCGCGAGCGACGCCGGTGTCTCGGTCACCGCCTGCGAGTTCTTGACCGAGATGTTGGTGAACGCGTTCGTCGTGTCGCCGAGCACCGGCTCGAGCGCGCCCGACGAGATGTCGATGCCGACCGGCAGGTCGACGTCGGAGACCACCGTGAAGACCCGGACGTACTGGTAGTCAACCTCGGCGAAGAAATCGAGCTCGAGCGCGGTGAACTTGACGTCGAGCAGCGGCGCCGTCAGCGTCGTGTTGCCGCTGCCGTCGGTCGTGAACGTGTTGGGGCCGAGCGTGATCACCGGCGGGCTCTGCGGCCGCAAGCCGATCGCCATCGGCGAGTTGCTCTCGACGAGCTTGGTCAGCGAGCGCGACAACAAGCCGATCGTGTCGGTGTCGAGCTCCGAGACCGTGTTGTGGCTGAGCGTCAGGCAGAAGATGCCGCCTTCGTAGCCGGCGTACGCGAGCTGCGCGAGCTGCGACTTGTGCAGGCCGATACCGATGTCGAACGCCGAGCCCGTGTCGGGCCGCGTGTTGCCTTCGAAGTACGCCGAGCGCGGCACGCTGACCGCAGCCGGCTCGGTCGCCGGTGGACCGCACATGTCGCGCGCCGAGCCACCCGGCTCCATGCCTCCGAGCAGGCCTAGCGAGACGCCGCCCGCCTCCGACGTCAGCGAGTAGCCGCCGGCGACTTCGTAGAGCTCGAGCGCGCCGGTCGTGCCCGGCGAGAAGCTCGCGAACAAGCTCGACGCCGGCAGCAGGCCCTCGAGCCCGACCTCTTGCTCGCACGCGCTGCCTTCCATGCACACGCCGCCGGTGCACGCGGTACCGAACGGCGCGCAATCGCCGAGCGCCGTGCAGCTCTTGCAGGTCGCGCCGAGCGCGCCGCCGATCGCGCTCGACAGCGGCGTGCCGAGGAAGCCCTCGATCGTCGACGCCGGCAAGATGTCGGCGGCGTAGCACAGCACGTCGCTGATCGTTTTCGGGGTGATCGAATAGTCGGCGCTCTCGAGCCCGCTGACGGCAATGCCGGCCGCACCGATGCCGATCTTCGTCGTGCCCGAGGTCGCGTCTTGGCTCAGCGCGACCGGCGCGGTGATCGTGAGATCCTGCGTGCTGCCGGCGGTGGTGTCGAGCGTGAGCACGCAGTTCGCGCCTTCGAGCGTGACGATGAGGGGCATCGCGGTCTTCACGCGCGCACGCACGGTGACGTCGAGCTCGCCGTTCGGCGACGCGATGCCCGCGTTCGGCACGAGCTCGAGTCGCGGCAGATCGCCGGCGTGATCGGTCAGATCGATGTCGATCGGTCCGCAGTTCGGGATCGCCGTGTTGCCGCTGCAGCACACCGCCGTGCTGCCGCAGCTGACGATCGGATACGCGATGACGCCGTTCGAGCCGCCCGAGCCCAGCAAGCCGCCGAGCAGCTGCGCCGGATTCGACTCGATCGTCGTGAGCGCCGACGTCGTCAAGCGGATCTGGCCCGCGTTCGCGTTGCGCTTCGCCGCCGCGAAGCCGCCGGGAATCGGCTGCACGCCGCAGCCGCTGCATCCGCTGCTGCCGCTGCACGAGAACGCCAGCACGGTGGCCGACGCGACAATGATGGCGCTGAGCGCAGAACGACGACGGCGGTAGTGCAGCATGTTCCCCCAAGCGAACGTCGCCCGCCGCGCGAGCCGAATCAAGCGGCTCGTTACGCGGTGAATGTCACACGGTATGGGTGGCCGGCCGACCTACAGGGGACCGCTCGTGCTCGTGGCCTGTGCTCGAAGACAGCGATTTCGATTCCCGCGCCACCCTGGTTGCGCCAAACCGACCCTCAAGCGAGGCATCCCCCTCGCTCGTCGGCGGTTCGTCGTGGACCTCTAACGCTCCGAACGCGAGCGAAACTGCGACGCTAAAGCCGATCGACAGTTCTCCTCGAGCACGAGTACGAGTACGAGTACGAGTCTAGGGCCGTCTCACTGCACCGTGCCGTCGACGACGAGGTACCCCGTCTGCGGCGCGATCGAGACGTCCTGGACCGACACGCCGCCGATGGCCGGCATCGGGATCGCCCCGAGCTCGCCCGAGCCGATCGCGATCACGCGGGCCAGCGCGAACGAGGTCAACGCCTCGAACTGCGAGTTCGACAGCTCGTTGGCGCCCGAGACGCCTTGGTCGAGCACGTCGACGTACGTCGTCGGCTGGCCGACATCGAGCGAGATCGATCCGTCGGCGTTGGTCTGGACCTGGACGTCGACCTGCGCGTTGATCGCGATCTCCGTCGTCGTCACGCCGGCGTTCTGGAACGTGCCCATCAAATCGCCGATCGTCATCACGAGGCCGCTGCCGCTCGCGTCGAGGTACGGCGGCGCGGCGGCGGCGATCGTGACCGAGTCGAACAGCGTGCCGAGATCGCCGTAGGAGCCGTTGTCGAGCTGCAGCGTGTCGCTGAGCCCGCCGGCCGACCACACGCTCGTGAGCGCCTGGTTGGCCGCGTTCGCCGCGACCGCGAGCTGGAAGCCGTGCGATAGGTCCATCGCCGGCTGCGTGTTCGAGACGTCGACGAACGCGCCCGAGTCGCCGTGCGCGCGGATCGACGTGTTCAGCTCGACGAGGCCGCCCGCGCTGGTGAAGTTGATCGACGCCGGCGTGACGCTGATATCGACGGTCGAGCTCAGCACGCTGATCGTCTTGGTCTGGTTGAGGCCGTC
>DASXEF010000580.1:0-5084 GCA_036490255.1 Kofleriaceae bacterium | reverse complement strand
CAGGCTCTTGTCGCGGATCTTGCGCGCGCCGATCTCGCCGACGATCGCCTGACCCGCGCGCGACTGATACAGCGCCGCAACCGCCGGCGTGCCGCCCATGTAACGCCACGCCGTGTCCGCGTACGTCTGCGCCGGCATCGTGAACGCGAACGGCGCTTCATTGCCGAACCAACCGGTCACGCGCGGCGCGAACTGCTCGACGAGATCCGGGCGCACGTACAGCCACGCCGCGCCGGCGCCGCCGCACAAGTACTTCACCGAGCCGCCGCACGCGAACGACACGCCGAGATCGACGACATCGACCGGAATGACGCCGATCGATTGATAGCAGTCGAGGATCACGTGCGCGCCGACTTGCTTCGCGCGCGCGCAGATCTTCTTCGCGTCTTGGATGTACGCCGACGAAAAGATCACGTGCGACATCGGCACGGCGAGCGTGTGCTCGTCGATCGCCGCGCACATCGCGTCGGCATCGATCGTGATGCCGTCTTTCGATTCGACCAGCACGCACTGCGCGCCGCGGCGTTGCTCGGCTTGCCACACGTACGACACCGTCGGGAACTGCAGCGCCTCGTAGACGATCTTGTTGCGTTCCGGCGTGTAATCGAAGCAGCTCGCGATCACCGCCATGATCGTCGACACGTTCTGGTTCATCACGATCGACTTCGGCGGCGCCGAGATGATCTTCGCGATGCGCTCGGCGGCGCGATCGACTTCGGGCAACCAATCGCTCCACGCCGTGATCGACTTGGTGCGCCACAGCTCGAAGAACTCGCCGAGGTCATCCTTCGCCTTGGCCGGCACGCAGCCGAGCGAGTGCGAGATGAAGTGCACGCATTCCTCGAGCGCCGGGAAGTGTTTGCGGTACTCGAGCAAGCTGTCGGCGAGCGCGTCGGCCATGCCGCTGCTTATCACGAAGCCTTAATCTAAGCCTTCGTTAACCGCCGTCGGAGCGAGCGCGATCGCGCGTTTACTAGCGACATGCGCGCCGCCGTCGTCATTTCGATCGTGCTCGCCGGATGTTATGCGGGCGATTATTCAACGCTCACGACGCCGTTCGTCGGCATGCGCACGAACGTCGGTTGTATCGACGTCGCCGTCGCGATGACCGACGATCAAACCGCGCCGGGGCCGATCGTGTCGTACGAATTCGGCAACCACTGCTTCCATCAAGCGATGATCGACTTCACGCAGGTCCGCGTCGTCGCGACGACGCGCGATGACGCGCGGCAGATCGAGCTCCAGCCGAACGATCCGCGCGGCGAGATCAAACCGATGCAGCTCGACGCGTGGACCGCCGGCGACGAGCGCATCGCCTACGACACGCCATATCCGCTCGAGAAGATCTGCGTCGACCTCGGCCGCTTCGACGGCAATCGCGACGCCGCGCCGGCGTGGAAATGCCTCGGAGGCAAACAATGAAGGCGGCGATCATCATCGCGCTCGCGATCGCATTCGCGCCGGCGCGTGCACACGCGAAGGGTTGCCACGAGGTCAGCCACGTCGTCGGCTACGAGAAGTGCTCGCGGTTCGGCATGTGGTCGCGCGACCAGGACATCTTGCCGTTCCACCTCGAGGTCGGCTGGTTGCACGAGCGGTTCTCGACCAAGCCGTTCGTGCTCTCCGGCGCCGACGCGCGCACGACCACGGGATCGAGCGACGGCGGCGAGCCCGCGACGATCGCGGATGGCGTCGCGACGCGTTGGCTCGCCGGCAGCCGGCTGGTCTACGGCGGCATCGAGCTCGACGCCGGTGGCCTCGCGCAACAGCCGCAATTCGCGGGCCTGCCGGCCGGCGACGGCTCGATCATGGCGGGCCTCGGCGTGTTCGGGATTCACGCGTCGCTGTGGCATTTGGCGGGCGGCGTCGAGCTCGCCGCCGGCGGTCGCGTCGTCGATTATTCGTACTGCGGCGACGCGAAGTCGTGCAATGCGACCGAGGTCCAAGGCGGCGGCGTCCTCGAAGCTCGCGTGCGCGCCGAGCTCTTTGTCACGCAGCGCTGGTCGCTCGGCTTCGCGTACGGCAAGAGCCTGATCGACGACGAACGCTCGTTCTACGTGTTCACCGGCCTCCACTTGCGCGCTTTGGACGGCATGTATTGATACGATTCGCGGATGCCAACGTCGCCACTCGGGCCCATCTCGGCCGCCGTCAGCGGCGCCGCGAAGACCGTCTCGCAAGCTCCCGCATCCGGCCTGTCGACGCTCGCGATCGATATCGGCGGCACCGGGCTCAAAGCGCTGATCCTCGGCTCCGACGGCGCGGCGAAGACCGAGCGCGTGCGCGTCGAGACGCCGCATCCGGCGACGCCCGAGGCCGTGCTCGAAGCGCTCGTCGAGCTGGTCAAGCCGATCACGGGCTACGATCGGATCAGCGTCGGCTTTCCAGGTGTCGTCGTCGACGGCGTAACGCGCACCGCGCCGAACCTCGACAAGAGTTGGCGCGACTTCGATCTCGCCGCCGAGCTCGGCAAACGCCTGCATCGCACCGTGCGCGTGCTCAACGATGCCGGCGTTCAAGGCTACGGCGTGATCGAAGGACACGGCGTCGAGATGGTGCTGACGTTCGGCACCGGCATGGGCACCGCGCTCTACAACGACGGCGTCTACGTGCCGAACCTCGAGCTCGCGCACCATCCGTTCCGCAAGGGCAAGACGTACGAGGAGTACGTGTGCAACGCGGAGATGAAGCGCATCGGCAAGAAGAAGTGGAACAAGCGCGTCGCGCGCGTGATCGCGCAGGTCCTGCCGATCTGGAATCCGCGCCGGCTCTATCTCGGCGGCGGCAACGCGAAGCACTTGAAGATCGAGCTCCCGGCCGAAGTGCAGATCACGTCGAACGTCGCCGGCTTGATGGGCGGCATCGCGCTATGGCGCGATCACGCGGATCCGTCGACGTAACCGAGCCCGAGCCCGAAACACGATGGGCTTGCCCGCATTTGTGGCCGCACGCTCGAGCGGCTCGTGTAGCCGGCGACGCGACGTCGAGCGTGCTGACGAAGCTCGCGCGATCACTGTGATGAATCCGACCCACTCGAGTTTCAGCGAAGACCCGAAGATCGGGCTCGGGCTCCAGCCTTACGGCTTGGGCTCGGGCTCGACGCAGACGGCACGACCGCAACCTAGATGCCGGCGTCGCTCGGCACGATCACCGTCGCCGAGCCAGAGCCGACATCGACTGGACCCGGCACGATCACCGTCGCCGAGCCAGAGCCGACATCGAGTAGAACCGCCGAGCCACTGCCGGCATCGAGCGGAACCGGCGGCGGTGGCGTGAACGTGTGCAGCTGCACGACGCCGCCCGAGCCGAGCGACTCGTCCATCTTGAGCTCGTGCGCGCTCGAGTCCGTGTAGTGATAGATCACGGCGGTCACGACGCCGAGCACGACGCCGGTGATCGCGCCGATCAGCGCGCAATCACCGATCGCGACGGAATCGACCTCGCACGCGCCGAAGCTGATCGCGCCGGTCGCGATGCCGACCGTGTACGCCGGATGCTCGGCGCAGGCAGTCGCCAGCACCGCGAGCGCGATCGCGCGCTTCACCCGTGATACCCGGGCTCGTGACCCTTCGCAGCTTGCTGCGCGGTCCAGTCGGCGTAGACGTCGTCGCGGACGTCCCACAACGCCGGGAAGAATCGCGTCTTCATGCCGTGCGCGAGCAAGTCGGAGTGCTTGCCCTTGAGCGACGGCGTACCGGTGCCGATGATGCGATAGACCAGCACGAGGTGGCGCTGCCGCCACATCTGCAACAGCTGGTCGTACTCGACGAGGCCTTCGGCGACCTGGAAGATGTCGTGGTGATCGTGCGGGTGCTCGTAGAGATCGCGCAGCGACACGCCGGCGCGCTCCAAGAACGCCGCGAACGCCGGCCACACGACGTCTTGCGGCAGCTTCAGCATCGTCTTGAACCCGGGCGATTCCTGACCCGAGCCGCGACCGAGCCCGGTGCGGATCGTCATGTAATCGGTCGGGGCCATCGTATCGAGCAGCTCGATCGAGTTCAGCAGCACGCGCTGGATGCGCGCGACGCGGCCGAGTGTCGTGACCGCACGCGCGGTCTCGTCGGCCGATAACAACGTCGCGACGAATCGCAGCTCGTGCTCGACGAGCTTCATGTAGAGCTCGTGCGCTTGATGCACGATCTGGAACTGCATCTCGTCGTGGCACGTAAGTGCCTCCGCCGTCTTCTGAAGATGCAGCAGCTCCTCGGTGCGGATGTACTTCTCGTAGTCCGTCAGCGCCATCCTGGTGCGCGGGTTTACCACGACCGATCGGCGTGTAGGTAACTATTTAAAATCAGTGAATTATCATCAGAGTTGTTAGCACTCGTACGTAGGGGTTGCCAACGCTCGTGAGCGTTGTTACTGGATCGCACCATGAAGATTCGTCCGCTCCACGATCGCATTCTGGTCAAGCGTCTCGATGAAGAGACCAAGACCACCGGTGGCCTGTTCATTCCCGACTCGGCGAAAGAGAAGCCGATCCAGGCCAAGGTCATCGCCGTCGGCGCAGGCAAGCGCGACAAGGACGGCAAGATCATCCCGCTCGACGTCAAGGCCGGCGACCGCGTGCTGTTCAGCAAGTACAGCGGCACCGAGGTCAAGATCGACGGCGAAGACCACCTGATCATGCGCGAGGACGACCTTCTCGCGGTCCTCGACTAACCAGTCACAAAGCAAAGCGAGAACATCACAATGGCAGCTAAAGAAATCATCTTCTCCTCGAGCGCACGCAACGAGATCGGCAAAGGTCTCAACCTGCTCGCGAACGCGGTGAAAGTCACCCTCGGCCCACGCGGTCGCAACGTCGTCATCGAGAAGTCCTGGGGCTCGCCCACCGTGACCAAGGACGGCGTCACCGTCGCCAAAGAGGTCGAGGTCGAGAACAAGTTCCAGAACATGGGCGCGCAGATGGTCAAGGAAGTCGCTTCGAAGACGAGCGACGTCGCCGGCGACGGCACGACCACCGCGACCGTGCTCGCGCAGGCGATCTACAACGAGGGCGCGAAGCTCGTCGCTGCGGGCCTCAACCCGATGGATCTCAAGCGCGGCATCGACGCGGCCGTCGTGGCCGTGATCGACGA
>DASXEF010000573.1:0-13878 GCA_036490255.1 Kofleriaceae bacterium | reverse complement strand
CCGCGCGTCGGGCGCGATCGCACGGCCGACATCGGTCGCGACATCGTCGAGCAACTGCGCGATCTGCGGCGACGGCTTGTCGACCGCGATACTCGCGACATGCGCGCCGGTCCGCGCGTCGGCGAGCTCGAACGCGCCGTGCAGCTGCGAGCCGACTTCGTCGAGCTTGCCCGAGAGCGCGTACCTCGCCCCGAGATCGCGATCGGTGATCGCGACGCCTTTGAGCCGCACGCCCTCGACCTGCGCGAGCAAGTTCGCGAGCTCGTTCGCGACCACGTCGCCGCTCGGCGGCTCGCTGCCATAGCTCGGAACGTGGATCGCCAACGGCGCGACGGTGATCGACGTCACCGCCGCCGCGACGACCGGCGGTCGCACGACGTGCGCTGGCTCGCGCCGCGGGACCTGCCACGCGACCACCGCAGCCGCGATCGCGATCGCCGCAACCGCGCTCGCGATCAGCGGCCAGCGTCGGCGTTTTCGCGGCACGACAACCGCGGGCAGCGTATCGGGACGTACGAGCCGGTGCGCGATCTCGTCGAGCGACGGCCGCGCGCTCGGCTCGCGCCGCAGCAATTGCTGCACGAAGTCGCCGAGCTTGTCGTCGAGCGGCGGTGGCGGACCGTCGATCATCTGCGCCATCACCTCGACGAGCAATCTGCCCTCGTACGGTCGGCGCCCGCCGAGGCACTCGTACAGCACGATGCCAAGGCTGTAGATGTCGCTCGCTTCGGTCGATCCGTCGCCGAGCAAGACTTCCGGCGCCATGTACGCAGGCGTTCCGAACATCGTCTGCGTGCCCGCGCTCACGATCGTGTCGGTCCCGTTGTCGGGCGGCAGCGTCTTGCGCAAGATCTCGACGACCTCCGACGCGGTGATCGCGCGCATCGGCCTCGTCGCTGCGTGCTCGAGCCGACGCGCGATGCCGAAGTCGACGACTTTCACCTCACCGGCCGCGCCGACGACGATGTTCTCCGGCTTGATATCGCGATGCAGGATCCCTGCGCGGTGCGCCGCCGCAACCGCCGACGCGACCTTCGCTCCGATCGCGAGGATCTGGCGCCGATCGATGCCGTCTTGCAGCAGCTGCCGCAACGACCGGCCCGCCAGATACTCCATCGTGATGAAGTCCTGGCCGTCGTGCTCGCCGATCTCGTAGACCGTGACGATACCCGGATGATTCAGCGCCGCGAGTGACTTCGCCTCGTCGCGCAACGTGCTTTGGGTCGCGTCGCGCCGCAGCAGCTTCAGCGCGACGTCGCGCTCGAGCGTCGGATCGCGCGCCAAGAACACCTGGCCCATCCCGCCGGATCCCAGCAGGCGCACGACCTGATAGCGGCCGATCGTGTCCACCGGGCCAACTCTACCAGGCGGTCACGATCGGTCGCGGCGACGGGAGCGCACGACAGCGCTTGACTTGCCGCGGTCGGGTCGCTAGAAATGCCGCCTGCCATTGCGGGAGTAACTCAGTGGTAGAGTGCAACCTTGCCAAGGTTGACGTCGAGGGTTCGAATCCCTTCTCCCGCTCCATAGTTAGCTGATCGTTGCTGGTCCAGGATCGGCAGAGGCGAAACGGTCGGCGGCATTTAGCTGAGCCGTGATCGCCCGCGAGGTCGGCGCCGAATGGTCAGTTCGGCGCGCTCGGGGTCTTCGAGGTCATGCTCGACGTCTCCGCGATGGGCTGAGCCCGGCAAGCCACTCGCGCTCGCGTTCGTTCAGACCGCGGTGGTGGAACCAACAGCCACGGCATCGGCCGGTTATCGACGGTTCGTGATCAAAGACCTCACCCGAGCTCGAGTCTCACGACGAACGCATGATGTGCAGGATCAGGATCAGCGCACGTACGGTCATCTCGATCAGCACGAGCGACGACAGGACGAACAGTACGAACCGCACCTCGATCTTGTTCCACGTCGCCTGAACCAAGCTGTGCGTCACGCGCAGCCCGACGTAGATCCACGCGAACCGCAGCGGCCAGCCACCGCCGATCATGAGCAGCGAGTAGACGATCGCGACCGCGTAGAACACGGTGGGCTGCTCCATCAGGTGATTGTAGTTATCCGCCTTCCAACGAACGCGCGCAGGCAAGAGCGCCATCTGCTCGCCACGCGGCGCCTCGGGTTCGGGACGCATGCCCGCCTTCCGCATCGCCGGGATCCGGGTGACGTACATCCATAACCACATCACGTGCGTCCACAGCGCCAACGCGATCACCGGAAGCAAGATCCCAACAGGCATGACGCGATCGTAGCGCGCGACGTGCCCGGCATGTGGCGGCGCTACTTGCCGCTCTCCTGCTTGCCCTCGCCGTCGAGCTTGGTCCACTTGCGATTGCGCGAGTCCCACACGCCGGATTGGATCGCGCCCTTTGCCATCGTGCGCGTCGCGGCGGGCGGCGCGGACGGGTTCGCGGCTTTTGCTTGCGAGACGGCCTGATCGGCGCGCTGTTCGATCGCGTGCGATAGCTCGACCGGCATGCGCGTCGCGCCGACGTCGAACTTGTTCGCGGACGTCGGTGCGCCGCGATGCGAGTCGATGCAGAACACGTCGAGCGCGACGTCGATCGTCTGACCGGCCGGCACGTCGACTTCGGTGCGCTCCTTGGTGTCGTTGCCGAGTCGCAGTGGGCCGACTGCGCCGAGTCGTTGTGGCGCCGAGTCCGGATCGCCCTCGGGGACGAAGTACAGGCCGGTCGCGGTGAACTGGTGCGCGAGCTTGTCGGTGTTCTTGACCTGAACCTTGAGCGTGCCGTTGACGGAGCCGTCGTATTCGACGGCGCGGACCTCGAGCTTGGCGTCGGGAACGTTGTGGAACGTGGTGTTCTGTCGAACCGGATCCGCGAATGCCGCGAACGGCAGGAGCAGGATCGACACGACGACTGCGAGTAGGTTGCACGATGATTTTTGCACGGACATGGACGGCCTCCTGGGAGGCGTCCAACGCACGAGCGACGCGCGGGATCTACGGCGCGATCACGAGCTGATCGTCGATCGTGCCGAGATCGCGGACGGCGTCGCTGATCTTCGCGAGCGTCTCGGCGTCTTTGACGGTGCCGCTCAGCGTGATTCGATCGCGTGTGACCTCGACGGTGATGCCGCTCGCGATCGGGGCGATGGCCGAGCGTGCGCGCTCGGTGAGCGCTTGTTCGTCGGCGTCGAGCGCGCGGAAGCCGTCTTTGGCCTGCTGGATCTGCTCGGGGCTCGGCCGGAAGCTCGAGTCGGGGTTCGGGACGGTCTTGCGCGTGATGTCGTCGTAGGTCTTCGCCATGACAGCCGCTATTTCACGGAATGTGCCTACGAAACAACGTTTGTGCAGCGCGCGCCGGACCGCCGTCCTGCTCGGGTATGCGGTACCGAAAGCGTTTCGTGCTGCTCCTGGCCATCGTCGCGGTGCTGCTCGGTTGGGGCGCACATCATCGCCACGCTGCGACGGCGACCGCGACCGACGCGACGGCGGCGGAGCTCGGCGGCAGCAGCGGCGGTAGCGCGGCGATTCGCACGACGAATGGCAGCGGCGTCGAGCTCGGAACGATCGACGGCCGCGTCGTCGACGAAGCGAACGCGCCATTGGCGGGCGTGAGGCTGTGCGCGCGAACGCCGTCGCCGCAGTGCACGCTCAGCGGCACGAACGGCGCGTTCACGATCGCGAACCTCGCGGTCCACGACCTGCGCAAGCTCGATGTCGCCGCACAGCTCGCGCACTACTCGGTCGTGTCGGTGCACGACGCCGCGATCTCCACGGCGACACATACCGATACGACGGTCACGATGAAGTCCGGCGCCGTCGCGCTGACCGGCTTCGTGCGCGATGTCGGCGGCGGTCCGATCGCGCGTGCGATGGTCACGTGTGACGGCTCGTTCGCGGAGACCGACCACGACGGCGCGTACACGCTGTGGACGTCGCCCGCGCTCAACTTGGTCGAAGCCGGTGCAGACGGCTACGTGACCTGGAACCACTACGAGCAGCCGCCGACGCGGCTCGACTTCTCGCTGTTTCCAGAAGCGACGATCAGCGGGCGCGTCGTCGATGCGACGACGGGCCAGCCGATGCCGTTCGCAGTCGTGCGGGCTCATACCGATCAGAGCGGCCCCGACGGCAGTACCGTCGCCGACAGCGACGGTCGGTTCGACATCGACCAGCTCTCGCCGGCGCTGTACTCGCTGCGCGTCGACGATCCGCACGCGACGGCAATGCAGAGCGCGTCGTTGCCGATCACGCTCGGCGAGCACGTCGACGGCATCGTGGTCCGCGTCATCTCGGGGTTCGAAGTCAGCGGTCGTGTCACGATCGCGGCGACCGGCGAGCCCTGCACGACGAACCCGTCGATCACGCTGACCGCGGGTCGCGACACGCAGACGCCGAGCGACACCGCAGATGGCGCCGGTGTCGTGCACGTCGGTGGCCTTGCAGCGGGCACGTATCGCGTCGAGGCAGCGTGCGATCATCACCTCGCGAACGCGCACTATGACGACATCGTCGTGACCGACCACGACGTCACCGATCGCGTCTGGACCGTCACCGTCGGCGCGCGAATCACCGGCCGCGTGGTCGACGACCACGGCGCGCCCGTCAAGGGGGTCGACGTCTCCGCCGGCGAAGCCCACCCGATCGACCCGAACCACCGCTCGAGCGACGGCGCGAGCACGGCGGCCGATGGCAGCTTCGAGCTCGGCGGTCTCAGGCCCGTCGAATATCAGCTCTCGGTCGCGAGGACGCATGGCGGTATCCGTGATGCCGACACGGTCGTGGTCGCGCTGTCGGCCGATCAGGTCACACGACACGACTTCGTGATCGACGACAGCGCGAGCGGGCTGGTCGGCCACGTCCGGTTCGCGGACGGATCGCCTGCGCAAAACGTCGACGTCACGCTGACACCAGCTGGGAGCGACGCGACGATCAGCACCTCGACCAGCGACAACGGCAGGTTCGAGATCAGCGACTTGCAAGGCGACTACTACGCGACGATCTTCGCGTGCGGGACGCAATTGCCGCTCGACGGCGCGGGCCCGACGGGCGTGTTCGTTCACATCACGCCATCGTCGACGAGCCAGCTCGAGCTGACGACGACCGCGACCACCGGCGAAATCCGCGGCCACGTCGTCGACGACCACGGCCAGCCGGTCGACGACGCGTTCGTCGCGCTCTCTCACTACGACGAGTCGACTCGGACCGCGAACTTCGACGTCGCGAACGAGGTCTTCGTCGCGGCCGATGGCAGCTTTCGCGTCGAGCACCTCGTGTCGGGGAGCTACCGAGCTCGCGCGTATCGGAGATCCGGCGGCGAAGTGATCATGCAGCCGGTCGAGCTCGGCTCCGACATCACGTTGACGCTCGCGACCACCGGCTCGGTCACCGGCATCGCACGACTCGATGGCATGCCGCTGCAACGGCTCTTCGTCACGCTCGACGACCCGTCGAGCCCTAGCCCATCGCAGAAGCTCGACGTCGTCGCGCTCGACGGGCAGTTCTCGTTCGACAGCGTGCCGCCGGGCCACTACAGATTGACCGCGACGGCCGATCTGAGCGCATCGAGCGTCGAGCTCGACGTCATCACCGGCCAGGCAACGACGCTGACCATCGAACTGGATCAACCGGCGCACGTGCACGGCCGCATCATCTCGGCAGCGACAGACGAGCCGCTCCCACATTCCCGGGTGCTTCCCACCGACGCCAACGGCAAGGACGCGTACACCGACGCGAACGGACAATTCGAGCTGTTGGTCGCGCCGCGGGGCCCGATCTCGCTGTGGATCATGCGCGCCGACGACACGACAGGGACCAGCTGGAGCACGGTCACGAGCCGCGAGATCGTCGTCGATGCAGACGTGGTGGACCTGGGCGACATCCGAGTCGCGGAGCCGGAGTAATCTCGCATGGTGACCTCCGACGAGCCGCTGTGGGAGCTGTTCCGTGCGGTCGCGCGCGACGGTCGCGCGTGGCCGGCGTTGCTCGCCGCACTCGAGCCCGAGCTGGTCGCGATGGCGCGGCGCCAGCCGATCGGCCGCCTCCGCGAGCGTGAGGATTCGCCGCGCGAGATCGTGACGCGCGTGTTCGAGCGGCTGCACGCGAAGGACTACGCCGCGATCCACAAGCTCGTCGCGCTCGATCCGCCGCCGGAGCTGCGCGCGTGGCTGCGCGTCCTCGTGCGCTATTCGGCGATCGACTACATGCGCGGCAGCCCCGAGTTCGAGCGCGCGACCGGCGCCCGCCCCCACCGCTGGATCTCGCTCGCATCGCTGAGCTCGCGCGCGCCCGCGCCCGATCCGACCTCGCTCGCCGGCAAACGCGACGTCGTGGTCGCGATGATCCGCGAGATGGTGGCGCGCGCGCGCGATGAATTCGCCGCGCACGGCGACGACGCGTACACGCAGCTCGCGCTCGAATGGAAGATCTCGCGAATCCACGTCCGCAGGCTCGCGACGAAGGGTGCGCAGCTGCTCGCGGTGCTCGGCGGCGTGCTCGAAGGCCGCTCGCACATCGAGATCGCCCAGCACCTGGCGATCACGCGGCGCGAGGTCCAGCTCGCGGTCACCTACATCGAGGAGGTCATGCACGCGCGTCTCGCGGACGGAGCCGCGGTATCGTGAGGCGTGGACTGTGACGACGTCGCGTTCGCGTTGGCGTACGAAGGCCGAACGCTTTCGGGCCCCGACGCGACTGCACTCGAGAAGCACGTCGAGACGTGCGAGGTGTGCAGCCAGCTGCGGGTCGAGGCGGCGAGCCGCGACTATCGCTGGATCGTGCGCGTCGCCGAGGATGCGCTCGACGATCGCGATCTGCTCGTGTTGCCTACGGTCGATCCGATCGTATTCGTCGGTGAACGCGAGCTCGCGCGCGGCGGCATGGGCCGGATCACGCTCGTCCGCGATCGCCGGCTCGGCCGCGAGGTCGCACTCAAGGAGATCCTCCACGCCGATCACCGCGCGCGCTTCGAGCGCGAGGTCGCGATCACGGCGCAGCTCCAGCACCCCGCGATCGTGCCGATCTACGAGGCCGGCGAGTGGCCCGACGGCTCGGCGTTCTACACGATGCGGCTCGTCGCCGGCGGCACGCTCGCCGACGCGATCGCGAAGGCGCAGACGCTCGAGCAACGCCTCGCGCTGATCCCGCACGTCGTCGCGACGACCGAGGCGCTCGCGTACGCGCACTCGCGGCAGATCGTGCATCGCGATCTCAAGCCCGGCAACGTGCTCGTCGGCCAGTTCCGCGAGACCGTCGTGATCGATTGGGGGCTCGCGAAAGATCTGCGCGGCGCCGTCGACGATCCGGCGGCATCGCGACCGTCGATCTCGCCGCACCTCACGCGCGTCGGCTCCGTGATCGGCACGCCGGGGTTCATGTCTCCCGAGCAAGCCGCCGGCGACGAGGTCGACGAGCGCGCCGACGTCTACGCGCTCGGCGCGATGCTCTACAACGTGCTCGCCGGGCATCCGCCGTACGGCGACTCGGCGCTGCCGACACCGACGTCGCTCGTCGAGCACGCGACGCGCGAGCCGCCGACACCGCTCGGCAGGGTCGTGCCACGCGTCCCCGCGGATCTGCGCGCGATCGTCGAGCGCGCGATGACGCGCGACCTCGCCGCGCGCTATGCGAATGCCGGCGAGCTCGCCGCCGAGCTGCGCCGCTTCGAAGCGGGCCAGCTGCTGCGCTCGCGCGAATATCGCACCGGCGAGCTGATCGTGCGCTGGGTGCGCCGGCATCGCGCGATCACGCTCGCGGCACTCGTCGCGCTCGTGATCGGCGCGAGCGCGATCGTCGGGATCACGCGCTCGCGCGGCGCCGAGCGTGCGGCTCGCCAGCAAGCCGAGCACGCGCTCGCCGAGAGCCAGCTCGAACAAGCGCGCCAGCTGTTGCTCGCCGGCAATCCCGAACAGGCTGCACCGCTCGTCACCGCCGCGCTCGCTCGCCTCGCCGACGATCCGGTCGCGCATCGGCTCGACGCGCTCGCGCATCGCGATACGCATCGCCGGCTCGCGCAGGTCAGCGGCAACGCCGCGGCGTTCTCGCCCGACGCGCGCATCCTCGCGGTCGGCCGCGCAGACGGCTCGATCAGCGTGCTCGATTCCGCGACCGGCACGACGATCCCGACGCTGCCCGGCCCGCGCGGCGCGGTCGCCGATCTCGAGTTCACGCGCGACGGCGCCGAGCTGCTGGTCGCGACGAAGACCGGCACGCAGCTGCGCGCGGTGGCGACCGGCGCGATCATCGCGACGCTCGGCACTGCAGCGACGCACGAGGCGAGGTTCGTGGCGCCCGATCGCGTCGCGCTCGCGACGGCGACGGCGCTCGTGCTCGTCGGGACGGACGGCAAGCTGATCGCGACGCGCGCGCTCGTGCTGCCGCACACGCTCGACGTCTCGCGCGACGGCTCGATGATCCTCGCGCACGTCGACACCAAGATCGTGGTCGCGAGCACGC
Source organism: Kofleriaceae bacterium (assembly GCA_036490255.1). Classification (GTDB taxonomy): domain Bacteria; phylum Myxococcota_A; class Polyangia; order Haliangiales; family Haliangiaceae; genus JABFXX01. The sequence continues at coordinate 5,463 of DASXEF010000573.1, read as the reverse complement.
GCGATCTCGCGATCGTCGCCGAGCTCGGTACGAGCTCCGAGATCTTCGACGCGAAGTTCGCGCCCGACGGCAGCGTCGTGACCGCCGAGGCCGACGGCGGCCGGCGCTGGAGCCTCGTGCCGCAGCGCGAGCTCGCGCGATTGCCGAGCGGGGTGACGCTCGCGTGGCTCGACGCCGGGCGGCTGATGGCGGACACGTCGGTGATCGAGCTCGCGACCGGCGCGGTGCACACGCTCGCACGCGATCGCCTCGTGCAGTGCGTCGCAGCGATCGATCCCGGCCACGCGATCACCGGCGGCTACGATCGCCAGCTCGACATCTGGGATCTGTCGCGCGGCACGTTGCCGATCGTCTCGCTCGAAGCCGCGGCGGCGGTGTCGCGCATCGCCGTCGATACGACCCATCACCGCGCGTTCACGCTCAGCGCCGGCACCGTCGAGCTGTGGGACGTCACGCCGCCGCGGCCGCCGACCGCGGTCGTCGACGTTGCCGGCGAGATCCAGCAGATCATCCATTCGCCGTCCGGCGAGCTCGCGGTCCGCGATCACGAGCCCGCGCGCGACATCACGACGCTGTTCGGGCCGACGCATGCGGTGATCGCGCAGATCGACGGCTGGCCGATCGCGTTTCGCCCGGGCGCCGACGAGCTCGTGATCGATCGCGAAGGCCGCTTGCTCGTGACGTCCGCGCGCGACGGCCGGATCGCGCGCGAGGTCGCGGAAGCACAACCGATCTATCACCTCGCGTTCGATCGCAGCGGCACGCGCGTGGTCACCGCGACGCCCGACCGCGTCGAGCTGCGCGACGCGACGACGTGGCAGATCGCGTCGAGCTTCGACGCCGCCGCCGACATCACGGCGCTCGCGTGGGATGACGCGAACCACATCATCATCACCGGCCACGACGACGGCGCGGTGCGGTTGTGGGACGAGCAAGGTCGCGCGCTCGGCGTCCTCGTCGGTCACACCGCGCGGGTCGGCAGCCTCGACGTTCGCGGCGGTGCGCTGGTCTCCGGCAGCTGGGACGACACGACGCGGCGGTGGGCGTTGCCGGCGGGCGAGCTGTTAAACGTCGCGCACAGCACGCACCAGCGGCGCAAACAGATCGCGACGTCGCCGAGCGGCGAATGGGGCGCGGTCACCGACGGCAGCGCCGCGCTGTCGATCGTCGAGACGGCGCACGGTCGCGAGATCGAGCGCATCCCGACGAACGACGGGCTCGAGACCGTGCTGTTCGTCGACGACGATCACGTGATCGTCGGCACCGAGCACGGCCACGTCGAGCTGATCGAGCTCGATCGTTAGAGAGATCGATCGATCACGCTGATCGGGCGCGAGGCCGATCTGACGCTGTTAGAAACGACGTACGCGCCAGCCGGACGGCTTCGCTCACGTCCGAGCCGAGCTGACGCTGTTCAGCTCAGCGCTCGATCGGTTCGGAGCTTCGGGCTCGGACTCGGGCTCGATGGGGGCCGCTAGAACGACGCGCACGTCGAGTTTTCGATCACCCATGTCGCGTCGTCGAAGCACAGGTCGAGACCGTAGAGGTCGCAGATCACGGCCGTCTCGTCGATCAGCTCGACGTCGTACGTGCCGCAATCGACCGCGAGCGTGATCGTGTCGCCCGGATCGAGCGGCACGCTGCCGAGCCAGTTCGGGCCCCAGCTCGCACTCGCGCTCGCGGTGACGTAGAGCTCCTCGATCGTGAAGTCCGAGTGGTTGACGACGGTGATGCTGCTGTCGCCGCTCGGCGGCGGTGCGGTATCGACCACGCACGCGCCGAGCGCGACGGCGATCAAGGCTGCCTTCATGCTCGACTGCATCAGCAAGCGACGTGCCGGCGCGGCGACCAATCGCGCGTCGGCGCGTTCGTCGAGAACGCCGGCAGCTCGATCGCGATCGCGTCGGCCAGTGCGGGCGTCACGCGCGCGATCTCGATCGCGACCATCTCGGCATCGCGCGGACGATCGCGCGGATCTTTCGACAGCATGCGAAGGATCACGCGCTCGAGCGCGACCGGCATGTGGCGATCCGGGCAGCGCTGCGACGGCGCGACGACGGCCGCGTGGAGATGGCCGCTGAAGACTTCTTCGGTCGTCGCACCGACGAACGGCGTCGTGCCCGTGAGCATCTCGTAGAGCACCACGCCGGCGCCGTAGAGATCGGCCGCGCACGTCGCCGGTCCACCTCCGATGATCTCGGGCGCCATGTAATCCGGCGTGCCCGAGACCATGCGGCACGCGCTCCACGCCGAGCACACGGATCGCGCGAGCCCGAAGTCGATGATCGTCGCGCGCGGCGCATCACCGAGCTCGACGAGCGCGTTGTCGCTCTTGATGTCGCCGTGCGCGAGCCCGGCGCGGTGGATCGCGGCGAGGCCTGGCAACAGCTGCGTCGCGATCGCGCGAAATTGCGCGAGCGATAACGGGCCGTGGCGTTGAATCGTCGCGCCGAGCGGTTGCCCCGGCACGAGCACCATCGCGACGAACGGCTTGCCGTCGGACGTCCAACCTTCATCGACGACGCGCACGACGGCCGGATGGCTGACGCGGCGTGCCGCATTGGCTTCGCCGAGCAAGCGCATCACCATGCCGGGCTCCGACGACGCGCGCGGCGACAGCAGCTTGACCGCGAACGAGCGCCCGAACGGATGATCGACCTGATACACGCGGCCCATCCCGCCTTCGCCGAGCTGGCGGCCGAGCTCGCACGACCGACCGAGGATCTCGAGTGTCATGCGGCGCAAGCTCAGCAGGCCGCGTGCCGGCCCGCGCGGTGCAAGGACGGCGTGACGGAGGCGACATGCACATCCCTCGATTCGAGCTGCGGCGACGCCGCGACCGCGACCTTTACACCTGCTCCCGGTGTTATCGGCGATTTCGCGCCACGAACGAGCAGCCGCCGCAACTGCTCTGCGCGCAATGTCAGCGCGCAATTCGTCTCGCCGCCGGCGACGACCCGTACGTCGACCTTGGCTGTGGCGACTGATCCGTAGAACCTTTCCACATGGTGGACAATCTCCACGCCAGGACCTAGTGCGCGTCGCCTCGAAAATTACGATGACGTTTCAACTCGCGGTCGTCGCGATGGTAATGGCGTACGCCTACGTCGCGATCACGAACGAGTCGCGCGTGCTCCGCGCCGAGCTCGCGTCGAAGCTGTCGGCGATCGCGCGCGAGACGATCGTCGACGTCGCGAAGATGCCGCCCGCCGAAGGCAAAGCCGAGGCGCCGCGCGAGGACTTGCCCGACGTCGACGTGCGCTGGATCGAGGCGTCGACAGTTGCGCCGAATACCGACGTGACGGTCGAGCGCGATCACCAGCTCGTGCTGACGCGCGGCTTTCTCGATTCGACCGGCCGGCTCGCGGCGCTCGAGGTTTCGCAATCGACCGAGGTGATCGAGGCGAACGTGCGGTCGACGACGCTGTGGACCGTCGCGCTCGCGGCATTCATCATCGTGTTCGCGAGCGTGTACACGATGACCACAGCCTCGCGCTTCGTCAGCGTGCCGATCGACTATCTGATCCGTCAGTTCCGCCGCGTCGGCTCCGGCGATCTCGCGGCGCTCGGCGCGGTCACGCGGCGCGACGAGTTCGGCAAGCTCGCGGTCGAGCTCGACGCGATGATCGGCCAGCTGGCCGACGCGCGCGCGAAGGTCATCCACGAGCACGACGCGCGCCTCACGTCGCTCGAGCAGCTCCGCCACGCCGATCGGCTCGCGACCGTCGGTCGCCTCGCGTCGGGCATCGCGCACGAGCTCGGCACGCCGCTCAACGTGATCTCCGGCTACGCGAAGATGATCGCGACCGGTCAAGAGCTGGGCGCCGACGCGGCCGATAGCGCGCGGATCATCGGCGAGCAAAGCCAGCGCGTCACCGAGATCGTGCGCCAGCTGCTCGACTTCGCGCGGCGTGGCGAGCCGAAGCTGGTGACGATCGACGTGCGGCCGATCGTCGGTCGCGCGCTCGATCTGATCCGCATCGAGGCCGAGAAGCGCCGCGTTCGCGTGCGCTACACCGAACCGAGCGAGGCGCTCGTCGCGAACGTCGATGCCGCGCGGATCCAGCAGGTCGTCGTGAACCTCGCGATCAACGCGATCCACGCGTCGGACGCCGAAGGCGAGATCGCGCTCGAGCTCACGCGCGATGGCGACGACATCGCGCTCGTCGTCGTCGATCATGGCTCGGGCATCGCCGCCGACGCGCTGAGCCACGTGTTCGAGCCGTTTTTCACCACGAAGCCCGTCGGCGAAGGCACCGGGCTCGGCCTCGCGGTCAGCCACGGCATCGTCGAAGAACACGGCGGCCGCATCGAGGTCGCGAGCGAGCTCGGCGTCGGTTCGCGCTTCACGGTGGTGTTGCGCGGTATGAATGCATCGTGACCACGAAGATCTTGATCGTCGACGACGACCGCGCACTGTGCGAAATGCTCGCGCGCGGCATGACGAAGCGCGGCTTCGACGTCGCGTGGAGCATCTCGGCATCGGATGCACTCGCGCTCACGCTCGCGAGCGACCTCGACGTGATCGTCACCGACCTCAACATGGCCGAGATGACGGGGCTCGCGCTGTGCGAGCGCATCGTCGCGAATCGGCCCGACGTGCCGGTCATCGTGATCACCGCGTTCGGTAGCCTCGATACGGCGATCGCGGCGATTCGCGCCGGCGCCTACGATTTCATCCCGAAGCCGGTCGATCTCGACGAGCTCGAGCTGACGCTGATCCGCGCGGCGCAACATCGCAAGCTGCGCGAAGAGGTCAAGCTACTCCGGCTCGCGGTCGACGACGTCAAGCAGTTCGAAGAGCTGATCGGCTCGAGCGCCGCGGCGAAGCGGTTGTACGAGCTGCTCGATCAGGTCGCGCCGACCGATACGTCGGTGCTCGTCACCGGCGAGAGCGGCACCGGCAAAGAGGTCGTCGCGCGTGCGTTACATCGCCGCCGCCACCCCGATGCGCCGTTCGTCGCGGTCAACACCGCGGCGATTCCCGAATCGCTGCTCGAGAGCGAGCTGTTCGGCCACGTCAAAGGCTCGTTCACGGGCGCGACCGCGGACCGCGCCGGGATGTTCGTGCGCGCGAACGGCGGCACGCTGTTCCTCGACGAGATCGGCGACATGCCGCTCGCGCTCCAGGCCAAGCTCTTGCGCGCGCTGCAAGAGCGCACCGTTCGCCCGGTCGGCTCCGACAAGGACGTGCCGTTCAACGCGCGCCTCGTCAGCGCGACCCACCACGATCTCGAGTCCGACGTCGACGGCGGTCGCTTTCGCCAGGACCTGTACTTCCGCATCAACGTGATCCACGTCGAGGTGCCGCCGTTGCGTTCGCGCGGCCCGGATATCCTCTTGCTCGCGCAGCGCTTCGTCGATCGCTTCGCGCGCACGATGAAGAAGCAGGTCGGCGGCATCTCGGCGGCCGCCGCCGAGCGGCTGCTCGCCTATTCGTGGCCGGGCAACGTGCGCGAGCTC
>DASXEF010000521.1:0-8131 GCA_036490255.1 Kofleriaceae bacterium | reverse complement strand
GTTGCCGTTCGCACGCGCGATCATGACCCGGCACGGCGGCACGTTGGAAGTGCGCGAGCGCCACGGTCGGTCGGGCTTCGTGCTCGAGCTGCCCGCCGAGGCGAGCCGCGTTGCCGACGCACGGCAGTGAAGCCTCTCGGTGCGACCTCGAGCCGACGCCGAAAATAGCTGCCAGCCGTCGCTGCTCGTGCAAGCATTGGCCAACTTGGTCGAGACCGGGTGGACCAAAAGGGTGGGTCGAGGTGACGACGTGGCAAGAAAACGGCCGGATCGCGGTCGAAGGTTCCGATAGCGGAGCGGGCGTGCCGAAACAGCTCCGCGATCAGATCTTCGAGGCGTTCTTCACGACACTGGACCGGGGCAAAGGCACCGGGCTCGGCTTGCCGTTCGCGCGTGCGATGATCGCCCGACACGGCGAGCGCCGAGGTCGATCTGGCTTCGTGCTCGAGCTTCCGGCCGAAACGTTAGCCGAACCTCGCACGAGCCGGTATGCTGGTGATCGCTCATGAGCGACCCGGTCAAAGGCCCGCTCGTACTCTACGTCGATGACGAGCGCGGAAATCGCGTCGTTTTCGAAACTTCGATGAAGGCCGAGTTCAACGTGCGGGTTGCTTCGGAACCCAGCGAAGCGCTCGCGATCCTCGATAGCACCGACGTCGCGGTGATCGTCACCGACATGCGGATGCCGACGATGTCCGGCGAGGAATTGCTGCGCATCGCGAAAGAGCGCTGGCCGCAGACCATTCGCATGGTCGTCACCGCGTACTCCGATATCGATCCGATCTTGCGCGCGATCAACGAAGGCTTGGTCGCTCGCTACATCATCAAGCCATGGGTGCGCACCGAGCTGATGCAGGTCCTGCGCTGGGCGACCGAAGCGTGGGCGCTGAGCCGTGACTCGGCGGCGGTGCATCGCCGGCTGCTCGAAACCGAGCGGCTCGCGACCCTCGGTAGCATCTCCGGGATGCTCGTTCACGATCTGAAACAACCGCTGATGTCACTCGCGGTGAACGCGGAGCTGCTCAAGGAGCTCGCCGATTTCGCGCCGGTGCTACGCCAGGCGCTCGACAGCATCTCGGTGCCGAACCGCGCGCACCTCGTCGAGATGATCGACGAGCTCGGCCAGGTCACCGACGACATCAAGACGTCGATCGATCACTTGAACACGCTGATCTCGAGCCTGCGCGGGTTCTCGACCCAGCGCCGCCCCGATCCGAGCACGCCGATCTCGACCGACCCGCTGCCGATCCTTCGCCACGCGATGTCGGTGTGCCAGGAGCTCGCGGTCAAAGTCCGAGCGCAGATCGGCTACGACGGCCCGCGCGAGCTGCCTCGCGTGCGCATCCCGCCGACCGAGCTCACGCAGGTGCTGATCAACCTCGTCGCGAACGGCGCGCAAGCGGTCGCCGCGCGTGGCTCGCCGAACGGCCGCGTCTCGATCCACGCAACCGAGTCGGCGGGCATGCTCGTGCTCGAGGTCAAGGACGACGGCATCGGCATGACGTCCGACGTGCTCAAACGCGTCGGCACGCCGTTCTTCACGACGCGCGCGCAAGGCACCGGTCTCGGCCTGGCGCAGTGCCAGCGCTTGATCGGCACGGCCGGCGGTCGCCTCGCGATCGATAGCGAGCCCGGCAAGGGCACGACGGTGACGATCACGCTGCCGATCGCGGCGTGATCAGCTCGCGGCTGCGCTCATCGCTGCACACGGCACGCTCAGGCGCACGACGGAGCCGACGCCGAGCTCGCTCGTCAGCGAGATCGATCCACCGTGCGCGACGGCGATCCGTCGCGACAGCGTGAGCCCGAGCCCGACGCCGCCGCGCTCGCCGCTCTGGCGCGACCGGCTGCGATCGCTGCGGAAGAACGCGTCGAACACGTGCAGCAGATCGTCGGGTGCGATGCCGATGCCTTTGTCGGCGATCTCGAACACGATGTCGTGACCCGATTCGACGACGCGCAGCTCGATCGGCGCCGCGGTGTCGGGCGTGTACTTGTGCGCGTTCTCGAGCAGGTTGTCGATGATCCGGCGGAACAGCACGGGGTCGACGTCGATCGTCGGCAGGCCGGGCGCGACGTCGAGCGTGATCGGTCGCTCGGCGTGACGCGCGCGCGAACGCTCGGCGGCGGTCGTCGCGATCTGTGCGGGCTCGACCGATTGCCGGCGCAGCGGTAGCTCGGTCGCGCGGCCGCTCTCGAGCCGCATCGCGGTGAGAATATCGTCGACGATCGTCTCGAGCTCGGCGACGTCGACCGCGATGTCCTCGAGCGATGCGCGCGCGCGCTTGCCGTCGCCTTCGGCGGCGAGATCGAGCGCGACGCCGATCCGCGACAGCGGCGTGCGCAGCTCGTGCGCGACGTTCGCGAGCAGCTCGCGCTCGGATGCGACGAGGAGCTCGAGCCGGCGCGCCATGTCGTCGAGTTGCGTGCCGAGCACACCGATCTCGTCGTCGCGCGTGACTTCGCTGCGCGCGTGCAGATCGCCGCTGCCGATCGCATTCGCGGTCTGCGACAGCTTCTCGACCGGGCGCAAGATCCAGCGCGCGGTGAGCAACGCGCCGATGCCGAGCACGACGAAGCCGGTCAAGAGGTTGAGCAGCGGCCCCATCGGGACGCCGAACAGATGCGGGCCGTGGTCGTGATGCTTCGGCGGCAAGATCCGATCGAAGTGGCGCGGCACCGTCAGCCACCAGATCGCAAACGTCGCGAGCTGGAGGATCACCATCTGCGTGATGGCGAGCAAGACCATGCGCGTCGAGAGCCGCCGCTTCGTCTTCACGGTTCACCGCCAGCTGCGAGCATGTAGCCGACTCCGCGCACCGTCTTCAGCATACGCGGATTCTTCGGATCGAGCTCGATCTTCGCTCGGACGCGCGACACGACGACGTCGATCGATCGATCGAACGCTTCGTCGGGCGTGCCGTGGAGCAATTGCAGCAGCTGCTCGCGATCGAGCACGCGGCCGGGCCGTTGCGCGAGTGCGTGGACGAGCGCGAACTCGTTCGCGGTCAACACGACGGATTCGCCGCGCACGGTCACCGACATCGACGACGGCTCGATCGTCAACGAGCCGACTTGCAGTCGATCCGGCCGCGGGCCGACCTCGCCGCGCGATCGCCGCGCTTGCGCGCGAATGCGAGCCAACAGCTCGCGCGATTGAAACGGCTTGGTCACGTAATCGTCGGCGCCGCCTTCGAGCCCACGCACGCGCTCGGCTTCGTCGAGCCGCGCCGTCACCATGATGATCGGCACGTCGGTGCGTGCGCGCAACTGGCGGCACACTTCGAAGCCGTCGGCGCCGGGCAGCATCACGTCGAGCAGTACGACGTCGGGGCGCACGCGCATCACGTCCGCGACGGCGAGGTCGCCGCGCGGTACCCAATGCACTTCGAGGCCGTGCGTCGTCAGATACTCCATCGTGAGACGAGCGAGTCGCTCGTCGTCCTCGACGTACAGCACGCGAATACCGTCGGTCACGTCGGCAGTATTCCACCGGCCCGGTGTCGGGGCGAAACTCCGTAATACGTCGTAATACGTCATCGGATCGGATACCCCGAGGCAGCGGCGTAGTGACGTGCTACATCGAGCGCCGAAACCATGCCGACGAGCTCGCCGCCGCGGTCGGTGACGACGACCTGGCCGACGCCTTCGTAGGCCATCAGCGCCGCGGCGCGCTCGATGTTCGCGCCGGCGGGCAGCGCGAACACGACGCAGCTCATGGCATCGCCGGCGGTCGCGAGCATTTCATCGATCGCGCGTAGCACGTCGGTGCGCGTGACGAGCCCGCGCAGATGGCACGCGTCGTCGACGACCGCGAGCGCGGGCACGCGGTGACGCACGAGCAAGCGGCTGACTTCTTCGATCGGCGTCGCGAGCGGAATCGCGACGGCCGGGTGCGCGACGAGCGAGCCGAGCGTGTGAAGGACGGTGGTGGGTGTGTCTTCGAACGCGGTATCGAACGATTCGGCGATCACTCGTCCAGCTTGGGCCGCGTGCTCGCTGTTAGCGCGTCGTGAAACACTCGGACATCGCGCTGCGCTATCGTGCCTCGTCGTGTCGTCAGCTCGCCCCGCGATTGTCGTGCTCTGCCTCGCGTGGTGCGCGCACGGTCACGCCGACGGCATCGTCGTCGAAGGCGGATCGCCGCGATCGATCGGCCGCGCGGGCACCGGCACGGTTTCCGACGACGGCGCCGGCGCACTGCTGCTCGATCCTGCAGGGCTCGCGCGTCGCGATTCGTATCGCGCGCAAGTCGGCGTCGCGTTCTCCGACGACAACGTGCAGTGGCTCGAAAATTCCGACGCGCCGATCGCGCGCGATCAAGCCGAATCTCGCATCGTGCCGACGTTCGCGATCGAAGCCGGCTTCGCGGGCTGGGTGTTCGGCATCGGGGCGATGACGAGCTCGGTCTCCGAGCGATCGTTGCGCCAGCCCGACGGTCTCGATCCCGCGTCGTACGGCACCGCGTTCGACTATCGCTACGACGGTTATTACGGGCTCTCGCGTCGCGACACGCTCGCGCTCGGCGCCGCGCGACGCCTCGGCGAATCGGTCGCGGTCGGGATCTCGCTCGCCGCGTCGCGCGTGACGATCGACGAGACCCGTTCGCTGTGGGCGGGCTTCGTCGATCGCAAGGACGTGCTCGGCGGACCCGAGCACGACGTCACCGCGGCGATCGACGCGGTCGATAATTTTTCGCCGAGCGTGGTCGCCGGCGTGCTGGTCGCACCGCCGGATACGCGCGTCGAGCTCGCCGCATCGGTCGGTTGGGAGCGCACCGCGCATGTCTCCGGCGGCGTCGCCGCGACCGGCTCGACCGACGTCTCCGTGCGCACGAACGCGCCGACCGCGCAGATGGACGTCGCCGAGCCGATCACGGTGCGCACCGGCGCGCGCTATCTCGCGCAGCGCTGGATCGCCGAGATCAACGGCGACTTGTGGATCTTCCCGAGCTCGGCGGCGAACAACGCGTGGCGGCTCGACGGTGTCACCGTCGTCGACGAGAGCAGCGCGTCGGTCGGCCTCAACACGCTGACGTCGCGGCTGTCCGAGATCACGCACGGCGCGGTGCGCGGCGCGATCGACGTGCAGCTCGTGCCGGGCTATTTGTGGGCGACCGCCGGCTACGCGTACACGACCGCGAACACCGATGCCGCGCATCGCTCGACGACGTTCGCCGATCTCTCGGGCCACACGGTCGGGCTCGGGCTCGAAGCGACGGCCGGCAACTTCACGTTCACCGTCGGTTGGTCGCGCACGTGGTCGGTGCAACGCCCCGAGCAGATCAGCGCGTGGACGCTCGACAACCCGTTCAAGGGTGCCGGCGATGGCGAAGTGCCGTCGGGCACGTTCGACGAATCGATCGACGACGTCGGCATCCTGGTCGACGCCGAGTATTAACTCGATCCTCACGCCGCGAGCGAACCGTTGGTGCGAGCGTGCGGTCGTAGTGCCATGCGCTCTCTGGCGTTGTTCGCGCTCGTCGCGTGCTCGCATTCCGACGTCGCGGTCGGCGGCGACGCCGCACCCGATGCACCCGCGGCGCAAACGTGTCGCCGTGCCGCTCACCGGCTGCTCGTACAGCTTCACCGGCGCGTTTCGAATCGGCGACGCGCCCTACGAGCTGTTGGTCGACACCGGCTCGTACGCGCTCGGCGTTGCGGGCGACGGCTGCACGACGTGCACCGCCGACGGCGTGACGCGGTTGTACGCGCCCGGCTCGTCGGCGACCGACCTGGGCTCGTCACAGACGTTCAGCTACGACAGCGGCGCCATTCAATGGACCGGCGAGGAGTATCGCGACGCCGCCGGCATCGGCGATGCGACGCCGGCGATGGCGCTCTACGCGATCACGACCGAGACCGACTTCTTCTACCGCGGAGAATGCGGTGCGCCCGACGGCATCGCCGGCATGCAAGGAACCACCGGGCTGCCTGCTGCGCTCGCCACGGCCGGGATGCCCGACATGTTCGCGATGCACGAGTGCCGTTCGGCGGGAACGCTCTGGCTCGGCGGTTACGACCCGTCGGTGATGACCGGTGCGCCGATCACGGCGGCGATGCCGGGCGACTTCTCGATCGGCCTCACCGACGTCGCGATCGGCGGCAGCAGCGTCGGCTTGCCCGGCAGCGCCTACGGCGAGGCGATCGTCGATAGCGGTGGACCGACGATCTTCGTGCCGCAGGGCGCGTACGACGCGATCACCGGCGCGCTGCAAACCAACGCGACGTTCATGTCGGCATTCGGCAGCGCCGGCTGGTTCGAGCAGACCAACTGCGTCGCGCCGTCGCTGTCGAAGGTGCAGCTCGATGCCGCGCTGCCCGCGTTGAGCTTGAGCTTCGGATCGGGCGCGATCTCGCTCGCGGCAACGGACTCGTACTTGATGGCGATCGAGAGCGGCACCGCGACGTACTACTGCCCGGCGCTGACCGCATCGCCGACGTTTCTCGATCTGGGTAACAGCCTCATCCGCTCGCACATCGTGGTGTTCGATCGCGCGAATCGCGTGATGTCGATCGCGCCGACCGCCGCCTGCATTTGAGTGTTACGCTCGCCGGGCACGGCGAGAGTGCATCCGGTCCGCGGACAGGGCAGCGCCCATCTCGATTCAGCGTCGATTCTAGTCGGCTGTTTTCCTTCTTCCTGCCCGTCGAGCGGACATCGGGCGTTCTGGAAGGAGGCCTCGTGTCCAAGCTCGATCTCGAACAACAACGCAAACGCGCCAAAGAGCTGCTGCGTGCGCAACGCCGCGGTGATGCCGCTGCCACCGAGCGCATCGCGCGCGTGCTGCGCGAGCCGCGCACTCCGTTCAAGCTCGCCGACGCGCAGCTCGTGATCGCTCGCGAAGCTGGCTTTGCGAGCTGGCCGCGGCTCGTGCATCACGCCGAGCGCGTCGTCGATCCGACGCCCGCGCTGCACGACGCGGTACGCGCCGGCGATCTCGACGCCGTGCGCGCCGCGCTGGCAACCGCGCCGCCGTGGCAAACGCGCGAAGCGATCGAGCTGGCGATCGAGCGCGACGACAAGCCGATCGTGCGCGAGCTGTGCGCGCATCGCGGCTGGGTCGACGTCGCCGGCCGCAGCTTCGGCCGCTGGGGCGGCGGCCTGCACGCCGCGTTGCTGCTCGGCCGCGACGTCGCGATGATGCACGAGCTGCTCGCGTACGGGGCGATCGACGCGCGCGATCGCGATGGCCGCACGCCGCTCGCGATCGCCGTGCGCACGAATCATCTCGCCGCGGCACATGCACTGCGCGCCGCCGGTGCACGCGACGCCGGCGAGGTCGACGCGCTCGATCTGGCGCTCGGCGCGTGCATCGCGGGCGAGCAACCACTTCCGAGCCAGCCGCTGCGGCGCTCCGATCATCAGCACGTCGCCTGGGCGATCCGGCGCGGCCACGCGAGCGCGCTGCCGGCGTTGCTCGCACTCGGGCTCGATCCGAATGTCGCCGACGACGATGGCGAGCCGCCGCTGCACCTCGCGGTCGCGGCGCGCGACGTGCGCGCGGTCGAGTGTCTGATCTCTGCCGGCGCGAACGTCGACGCGCTCGACTTTCGCGGCGACACCGCGCTCGATCGCTCGCGCGATCCTGCGATCGCCGCGCGGCTCGGCACGCGACCGCGGGCACGCGGCGATCTCGCGGAGCTGTTCGAAACCGCCGCCGACGCGATCGTGAACGGCGAGCTCGATCCGCTGCGCGCGCTGTTGGATCGCGCGCCGGAGCTCGTGCGCGCGCGTTCGTTGCGCGAGCATCGCGCGACGCTGTTGCATTACTGCGGCGCGAACGGCGTCGAGCAAGAGCGCCAGAAGTCGCCGCCGAACGCGCCGGCGATCGCGGGCTTGTTGCTCGCACGCGGCGCCGACCCGAACGCGCTCGCGCTGACGTACGGCGGCGGTCCGGCGCAAACCGCGCTCTATCTCGCCGCGACGAGCAGCTGGCCCGAGGACGCCGGCGTGATGGAGCCGCTGATCGACGCGCTCGTCGCGGGCGGCGCGCGCGTGCAGTTCGACGATCGCGAGGCGCTGCACGCGTCGCAGCCGAGCGCGTTGCCGGCGCTCGTGCGTGCAGGCGCGACGATCGATCTGTGGCTCGCCGCGACGCTCGGCCGCATCGACGATCTGCGCCGGCTGC